>CATPCN010000383.1 GCA_955652855.1 uncultured Chthoniobacterales bacterium
CGACGGCCATCTTGAAAATCTGCCGCATGTCCCATCGCAGATGAGCAACCGTGCTGTAGGAGAGACCGGATGCGGCTTTTTCATCGAGCAGGGTCTGGAGCTCATCCCGGCTGAAACTGCCGAGAGTGCGCTCCGAGAAAACGGGCACGAGATGCACCCCTAGGCGCTCCTCGTTCGTCATCGCCGTCGAGCGTTTCCACTTCCGCTGATAGAACGGCAAGTACGTGTGGTTCACGAACTCACCCCACTTCGCGGAAGCGGACGGGGCTTGGCCCCGAGCGTTGATGGGTGCGAGAATCGCATCCAGTTCACCCCTAGCTTGAGCCTTCGCCATCTTTGAAACGCACCCGAGAGTGCGCTTTCGCCGATGATTGTCTTCCCACCACTGGGCAATCCACTTTCCATCGAATTTCTTTAAACTTCCTTGCTGGTACCGCTTTCGCATGATGTTTTCTCTTTCATGCGTCCACGGCGTCAACTTCTGGCGATGATCGGATCGTACCACTAAACCTGTGTTCATTTGCTTTGATCCATTCATCGAGCGTCGAACGACGAACCAGGCGACGCCGTCCAAGATTGAGCGAAGGAAGAGGCTGCGTTCCGTGTACCTTTCCGTTGATGAGGTTGTGCACGTGCGCCTTTGAGCACCGCAGCTCGCGCGCGACGTCGGGAACGGTAAGAATGCGGGGCGCTGCCGGGGGCGGAGTTGTCAGAGAAGTGTCAATGCTCTCGACATCCGGCGTCTGCCGCATCGGAATTTGGGAATGCGTACGCTGCATCTCTTCGCTCCTACCCATAGCTAAGCCGAGTATGGAAAATATCGGACGGGGCGGAAAGATAAATGACGTTAAAGGGATTTGGACGGAAGACGCAATGCCGTGAGGATGGCTTGAAAGTCCGGGCGAAGTCTCAACGGGTCCAGAATCGGCCACGCGTCCAGCCACAGCACAAGCGGATGACGGTGATTGTAAGCATGCTCCAGAGAGATCACCGCGTTCTCCGGCTCCCCAAATCCGATGCAGGCGAGCGCTGCCTGAAACCAATCCACGTCGGGATCAATCTTGGCGATAAGCTCTTTAGCCCAGCGGCACATGAAGCTGCGTTTCTTTTTCGTGATTTTGGTCGCTTTGCACGCGCACAAAGCCCCCAGACCGGGCATGATCCAAGACGCCTTTTCATCCACCAATAGCTGTATTCTTTCGTAGTGGCCCAGGGCATCGTCTGGACGATCGAGAGCCAGGCACAACGCACTGAGCATTACGCGGGTGAGCCAATAGTTTCTGTCGAGCTTCAGTGCATTCGTAAGTACCTGCTCGGCCTCTTCAAACCGGCGCATGGCATAGAGGTACAACCCGTATGCCGCGTGAGCCTGCGGACTTTCGACGCGCTCTGCGGCCGAGACCCTGGCTAACTCCAGCGCTCGTTCCCTCTGATTCGTCGTCAAGAGAAACGCTGGATACCAGTAGTAATTAAGCGTCTGAGCCTTGTCCAGGCGGAGCGCTGCGTCAAATTCTTCATTGGCTTGCTGCAACTCGCCCATGCAGAGCAATGCCGCGCCGCGTGCCGCATGGGTGTGCCAATCGTCAGGATTCAGGGCAATGGCATCCCGCACAATCTGGCAGGCCACCGAGAGTAATTCAGGCGTGGGGGTGGACCGGCTCAAATACACCGACATTGCGCAGAGCGCCTCCACCAAGCCGACATGGGCAGGGACATGGCTTGTCTGCGTTAGAGCAACATCGTGCAAATAACGGAGTGCCTCCGACAGAGCCTCGGGGGATTTCTGAGCCAGGTAGTGGCTGCCGAGGCGAAACTTCTGGCTTTCAGGATGATTCGGATTGTACGAGAACAGAGGGCGATATGCTTCGCCGGGCGGCAGTTTGATGCGCTTGTCTCGCGGCGGCTCCCGCAGCAGAATCATCACCCGATCTTCGCGTCCATCATTGCCGTAGTAGTTTCTAAGCGCCTTACGCAGATTGCTCGCCGTAACGCGGACGTCGGTTGACTCGTCTTTCGTGAATTTCTCGCCGAAAAGTTCGCGGCCAATGATATCTTCAGTGGTCTTCTTGCCCTTCAGCGCTCGTCGCACCACGAGAGAAAGAAAGTCCGCCTGATTGGGAGCGGCGGCGAATCGGTTACCGGCCAGCATGCGCTCAAGCTGGTGCACTATTTCGCTAGTTGGCGGAGTGGCTTCGTCGTTGGCAGACATAGCGGACAAAGGCCGATCCAGCCATTGTATGTCTGCCTCCGGCAACGCGCTTTAACCTCCCTTATCTTTCGGGAAACTCAGACCCGGAACATGATGAGCCATGGACGCGATCACGCGACTCGATACGCCGCTCTACCGATTCTCGGAGACGGATGCCTGGCGGCTCAGGGATGCATTTGAGGGAACACTGATTACGGGTTCTTCCGGCTCCGGCAAGAGCAGTAGCAGCGGCAAGAACATCGCGGACAGCTTCTTGCGCGCGGGAATGTCCGGCCTCGTGCTAACGGCGAAGGCTGAGGAAGCCGACAACTGGATTGCCTACGCGAAAGCCTGCGGTCGCGAGGATGACTTGATCCTCTTCAATGCCGAGAGCGGCCATTGCTTCGATCCGATTTTCTACTCCTGGAACAGGCCGGGACGCGGGGCCGGTGATCTTGAAACCATCATCGACTTGTTTTCGACGCTAATGTCGATCGGCAAGAAGGAAGTCGGCCACGGCCACGACCCGTTCTGGGAGCGTGGCAACGAACAACTCATACGTAACAACATCAAGCTGCTCGACCTCGCCGGTGAGCGAGTCTCCATCGCCAACATCGACCGAGTGATCAAGTCTCTCCCGACGCGCGTCCCGGAGAGCATGAGGAAGAAGCGTGGCAGAAGGAATCCTATTGCGCCTCGCTCATCAACGCCATACGCCAGCGCAAGGACACGCTTACGCAGGAGCAATGGAGCGATCTCGACTTTGCCACCCAGTACGTTTTCAAAAAGTGGCCGGCCTTCGACGACCGCCCGCGCAGTTCGCTGGAGATGACGTGGGCGGGCATGGCGGACAAATTCCTTTTCAACCCGTTCAATCGACTGTTTTGCAGCGGCAAGTGTACCTTCATCCCGGAAATGACGACGCGGCAAAACAAGATCGTCATCGTCGATTTCCCGATGCTTGAATACGGTCACGAAACCGGAAGGCTGATCAATGTCCTCATCAAGCTGGTCTTCCAGCGAGCCTGGCTGCGCCGCAAGGTGTCGGAAGCGCCGACGCCGGTCTTTCTCTGGCAGGATGAATTCCAGTATTTCGTCACGCGTTGGGACAACTTCTTTCAGCAGACCTGCCGGGGTGCGCGCGTGGCGGTGGTTTGCCTGACGCAATCGATCTTGAACCTCTCTGAAGAACTGGGCGAACCACAGCCTGGCTCAAAGACCAAGGCGTTTCTTGGCAATCTTATGCTGAAGATCTTCCATCAGCAGAATGACCCCGACACCTGCACGTATGGTGCGGAGCAAATCGGCAAGCAGTACAAATATCTCGACAGCTACAACATGGATGCCACCGGCCGCGCCACCGCTGGCGGTGCGCAACAGCTCGTGTACAACGTCGAGCCTATTACGTTTTCGCAGCTCATGAAACCCGATGGGACGAGCCCGCTTTCGACCGCCATCGTGTATCAGGGAGGCAAAACTTTCAACGCAGCCGTCACAAGGGAAAACCCGCAGGCGCGCAACTACCTCACCGTGGCTTTTTCGCGTGACATTTAACAAACAAAGGAGACCAAACAAATGTCCAGCAATCCTGTTTCTGCGCAAGGCGGACCGAACGCGAATACGACGATTCAGCACATGTATCAGATGGGGATGCGGATCGCCCAGAACGTGTGCAGTATCGTCACCACGCCAATCGAATACGCACTGCGGCCGTTTTTCGGGACGAGGTATTTCGACCCGATCCAAATGCTATTTACCTGGCTCTTAATGATGTTGCTGCCGCTTCTTGGCACGACGGCCAGAGCCCTTCGTTTCGGGGCCGGGGCGCATGCATCGACCGGCCTGATTGGACTCGCCACACTATCGATCCTGTTCTTCGTCAGTCAGGCGATTCACGGCCCGCGCATCTGGCGGCGCATGATCCACATGGAGCGCGAGCAGCACAGTGAATACGAGGGAGACGCCCTGCCGTTTTTCGCACTGCTGCCATTCGGCGGTTCGTTCTGGCTGGTCCGCATTCTGTGGGAGCCAGCGCTCGTCGCCGTGCTGGGAATTGCATTGCGTGTGATTCGCGTTATCGACCGCCCGGCGATGGTTTATCTCCTCGTCGCGGCTGTCCTTCTGTCCTTCAAAAACTTCCTGTCCTGGTATCAGTGCTGGCTGCATTTGCGCATCCTGATGGATGCCAAATTCGCAGGGCCCCTGGTCGCCAAGGCAGCCACCGGCAAGGCGACTGAAAAGGAACTGGCCCAGGTGCATATGGCCGGGTTCCCCAAGAGCGTACCGGTGGACATCAGGACGGCGGCCATCGCCGAAATGGCCCCCAGGATGCCGAGCCTGCCGCCGGAGATTGCGAGCCTCATTTCGCCGCTGGAGGCGGAGGCCCCACACGCCGCTTAAGACCCCACTCAAGGCGCGGCCCGGCATAGCGCCCACGAACGCGAAGCCGGGCCGCTCTCTAGGAGTGAACTCTCATGGCACTACTCGATTTCATGAAAAACCGGCCCCAGCAGCAAACGGCGGCCAAACCCGCCGCGGAAACGCCCAAGCCAGAGGCCCAAAAAGACGTTACCAAGGTGCTTTCGCCCGCCGAGCTAGCCAAGTTCAGGGAAGTGGGAGAACGGCTCCAGAAAGCCACGGCGCATTCCCGTGCCGGCACACAGCCACCGGCGGCGGGCGATGGCGGCAATGCCGCCCTGCTGCAGAAGCAAAACAACCAGGAAAGGACGCAAGCCGCGTTAAGCCCAACCGACCATTTCAAGGGGCAGACGGCCATCCAGAAAAGGGCGCGCGGATGGGAGCGGTAATGGTGGGTTTAGCCCTTGGCCCGCAGGCTGGCTTCGAGTTCGTTACACAGGCGGTAAATGGCCTCCGCCTCTGCTGGATTGATGGGTCTATCGCCCCCACCGGGCAGACTTTCGAAGCGGTCGAGTTGACGCCTTGTGCGCTCGATATAGGCGAGTCCTTCCTCGACGGACATGCTTTCAAAGTCCGGCAAAAAGAGGGTCAAGGATTCATCGGTCGGCCCGGCTGTCATAAAACCTTAACTTTCATATGCGCGCGTTCCATGGTACAGGGAAATGGCCGCAAGGACAA
>CATPCN010000384.1 GCA_955652855.1 uncultured Chthoniobacterales bacterium
GACTCAGTTTAAGGCTACCGTTCTCGATTCTTTTAATCGCGATCGCCGAAACACCGATTTCACGCGCGAAGGCTTGTTGCGTGAATTTCTTTCCCATAATTCGCCGGAGTTTCCTAACGGCGTGGTCGAACACTGGTTTTCTCGGCATAGGATACCAGTGTATATAAAAATATGCGCCAAGCAAAGAAATTCGTTGCTGTGAGATATCAAAGTATCTAAAAATAGAGTGACAACAGATTCTAACCATATGGCTCAATCGAAACTGGTGGATATCAAAGAGCTCGAAAGAGAATCCGGTATTCCGGTGCGAACCCTTCGGTCACTTTATCAGAACAGGAAGATCAGCTTCCTCAAATGCGGCCATCGCACGGTGCTTTTTAATACACAGCAGGTAATGGCAGAACTTCGACGCTTCGAAATCAAAGCTATCGACCGGTAACGCAATGGGACGACCGAAAAACTACCGTGCGTATATCGAGAGTATGGAGTGGCAGCAAACGCGTGCGCGTTTTTACGCAGACCGATTTCCGGCCGAGCCGTTCTGCGAGCGATGTAATCGACGCTTCGTGCCGCTTGAAGGACACCATCTCAATTACGATCGATTTCAACGTGAACTCGCGTCGGATGTCCTGTTCATTTGTATCTCGCCATGTCATCCCATTCTGGATCGGGAACGCGCAGCCCGAGAACGGAAATTTGCTGCTGAGAAACGTGCGGAGAGACGCCGCCGCGAGATTCGGCAGTTTAAGGATCGGTTCAAAAAATTGGCGAGACGGCGTGGTGGTCATGATCCAACACGCGTTCGTTGGTTTTACCGCCGTTTTATTCGCCGATGGCGGGAATGTCGCTATCCATCATACGGGGCATATATCGAACTGCGGGAGGCGCAGCGTTGGTTTGAGCGGGTCCACAAGTTTATGACCCGCGAATACGGTCCCTTTTGGTTTGCGCTGTATGACTTCGAGTTCGGGGAAGGGCTATACGTCGCGTTTCTTGATGAACGCCGAAAGCAGAAAGATTGGACATGATGTGGCCCAAACGCGCCGACAGTAAACTAACGCTTACACGGGCGAAAGAGCGACTCACGATTAATCAATTGTGGGTTCTTTTTAATCTGCCGGGCGATTGCAAGTCATCATGTCGATGTCCGTGGCGTGATGACCGGAAACCGTCGTTCTCAGTGTACTCTTCGGGCAAGAAATGGCACGACTTTGGAACTGGAGAATCCGGCGACGCCATCGACTTCTTGGCTCGCATCACACATCTTGAGCGTCGCGCGGCGTGCCGAAAATTCCTGGAGCTGGCTCCTAACTCTGGGTGCCCCTCCCAAAGCACCGAACTGCGAACGCCCCTTCGAAAACGGGTACCGCGCCGTCTCGATTTCACGTGTTTTCACAAAGGTGACGAAGCAGAATTTTGTGCGCTAGCGCGCCTCAGAAGTGTTGCAGTGGAGGCAGTTCACTTGGTTAGTCACCGTGAGTTGCTCGTGTTTGGTCAAGTCCACGGGTTCGACTCATGGATCGTTACAGATCGCGAGCAAATAAGCGCGCAAGCGCGACGAATGGATGGGATGTGTTATCCCCCTGCTCGCAGTTTAGCGGAACGTAAAGCTCACACACTCGCAGGCAGTTTGGCCGCTTGGCCAATTGGAACACCGAACGTTCTGTCAGGTAACACGGTGTTGTTTGTTGAGGGCGGACCCGACCTGTTAGCCGGTCATCATTTTGTTTATTGCGAAAAACGGGAAGCGGACTGCGTGGTCGTTGCAATGCTCGGCTCGTCCCAAAAAATAGGTTCTCGGGCGCTACCTTCATTGGCTGCGGCACCGCATGTCCGTTTTTTTCCCCACCTTGATCGAGCCGGTTCGATCGCAGCGTATCGTTGGGCTTCTCAGCTTAAAGCGGCGGGCGCATCTAAACTGGATGCCTTTAGCTTCGCGGGTCTATTGCGTGCCGACGGGAAGTTGGTCAACGACCTAAACGATGCCGTTTTCGTCGACGCCGACACGTTCGAGGAGGAACGGGGCCTGTGGCGAGTGATTCCGTGAGCGCACCCGACCGAATTTATGATCCAGCCGGCGCGGCAGACGGCTCTCCAGGAGAATCGCAGTTGGTGTCTGCGAAGGGCGAGCCGGAAGCGATCGATCAGCAGACACACGCACCATTTCCAATCGATTGTTTGCCCCCCGCAGCCGCTGAGATGGCCAAAGCCGTGTGCGCCGCGGAACGTGTCCCGGAAAGTTTGGCAGGGTCCTGTGTTCTTGCGATTCTATCAGCCAGCATCGGTCATGGTTTGGAAGTGAAGAGCGGCCCAGATCGGCTGGCTCGCTCGAATCTGTTTATTGTTGCAGGGGCCGAAAGCGCGAGCGGAAAAAGTGAGACACTCCGCCATATCGAGAAACCATTTCGCCAGTTTGAGCGGGATCGGATCAAGACGTGGTCCGAGGAGACTCAGCCCGCTGTGAAAACGGAGGTAGAATTACTAAGCGCCGAACTCGGCGAGTTAAAGAAAAGGGTTGGCAAGGCGGGAAGCAGCGCCGAGCGAGACGAAATTCGCGAAGAATTCAAACTCAAACAAGCCAAACTCCAAGAAGCGGAGGAGGCGACGCAGCCACCCATATTGACGGTCGAAGATTTGACGACCGAGAAACTGGCCTTTCTCCTAAGCAAAAATCGCGAATGCATCACCAGTATATCCTCAGATGCCGGAGTGATTATTAACAATCTCCTTGGTCGTTATTCGAAATTGGATCGTACTGACGAGGCGATTTATCTGAAAGGCTGGACTGGTGAGTATCATCGCGTCGATCGTATCGGGCGAGAAAGCATTGCTCTGACGCGGCCATGGATGTCCGCTCTTTGGCTCGTGCAGCCGGACAAGATCGCGACTTTATTGGAAACCCAAGCCCTAGTCGAAGGAGGATTATTACCGCGACTCTTGATCTGCCAAACTGGATGCCAGCCACGCCGGATTATTGAAGGAGCGCAGGGCATCCCACCTGCCGCGGCGCGCTCTTGGCGGAAGCTAGTACGCAAACTTCTCCAAACTTACCGGCTGGCCAAACGGCCGTCTGTTATCGAGCCAATCTCGGAGGCAATGGCGGTCTTTAATAACCACTACAATGCAATAGTTGACCGCTGGAACGTCGGCGAGCTACGAGACGTGAGCAGCTTTGCGTTGCGGTGGACCGAACAATCCTGGCGCATCGCCATATGCGTTCATGCTGGAATCCACGGGAAACGAGCTAAACGCATTCCCCTCGAGGTTTCGACGGCTCAGCGAGCGATCGCGATTGCTGACTGGTTTGCGCAACAACAACTTCAAATTCTGAGCGAAAGTCGGTCCGCAGCGGCTCGCAAGGCCACGGTTAAGATTTTCGAACTTCTCGGCAAAACCCCTGGCGGCATCCGCCCCGCTGACGTTTATAGAGCTCGAATTGCAAGGGACGCAACGGAGGCTCGCACGATACTCACTAGGATGGAGGCTGAACACGCACTGTTGGGTCACGACAGGAAGCCGCCGGGCGGTGGCCATGTAACGCGGGTTTTTTTCCGAAATCCCACCTATGAATTTCAGGTCTGATAAGTCTCTTTTATCGCGCACGAGCCAGTCATGTTGCACGAGTTGCACGTCTTGCATGAGCTGCACATTAGGCTAATCCGTGGGCCTGGAAACGCACGTTCCCTGATAATAGTTCACGCGGAAGAAGGGCAGGATTGGGCTAACTCTGTCTTAGCTTGAAAAGGGGCGTTTCTCTTACGTCGCACCGATGTCGCACCACCATGGTGAAAGGAATCTTTTTGTTCGAGGAAAGAAGCAGGGTCGCTCCGCGGGGCGGAACATCTTTGTGAGTGGACGTTTTTCCAATGTCCCATTTTGGACCAAAAAGTCCCTCGCGCCGGCAAAAAGGCGGGTTGGTGGGACATCGTCCCGCTCATGTCCCGTGGACAAACGGGAGCTCGACGTGGCCATGCGATAATCATTTTGTATATGGACCCTTTTGAATGGCCCATTTTTTAGCTCCGAAGACGAGACAATTACCATTATCTAAAAGGCAAACTCTTGGCGGACTTCATTTGATTTTGAGCTCAAACGCCGCTTCAAGATTCTCGCAGTTCGCGTGAGATTTTTCGATGTGAGTGAACATTCCCAAACTCGGATCACCCGCCACCCCTGAGATTGCAAAGTTTGTCTTAACTCTTGTCATTTGATGTTCCTTCCGTTTGTTTTCACGCGAGTGGATGATTTGAACACGAGCAGCTAAAAATGCGCGGCGGTCCCCTATACCTGTATTGCCTCGGGCGCAGGGACAAGTTGTAAAATGCTTCACGATCACGACCTGGCCAATAACCTATTCGTCCGCCTGGCGATAACGAAGCCGCACCCCAAGCACTCGCCGCTAGAGAATTTTTGCACGGAAGCACTCGCGGGATGCTTGCGAAACTCAACGCAGTTCCGCAAGCGATTGGTGGACCTTTGCGCTAC
>CATPCN010000385.1 GCA_955652855.1 uncultured Chthoniobacterales bacterium
ATCCAGTTCGAGCATCCGGATGTCACCATCGTCCACTCGACGATTCCGCTTATGACGGTCGAGAGTGCGTTCATGTCGGGAGCAAAGCAGTTCCTCGGTCGTTCAACGCGGCGCGAAGGGGCGATCGCGCGACACCGCTACAACGAGCTTGTGCGCGCTGAATTCACAGACAGCGAGCCTATCTTCGATCTTGCGAAACTCGAAGCGACGCGCCCTGACGGCACACTTGCGGGCTTCGCTGCCGAGGGACGCATGATCGAGACGCTCGCACCAGATAACACTGACGATGGCAGCCACCTCAACGCACGGTGCCAAAGGGCCGCCGGAGAGGCCCTTCTCGACGTGCTTTCGAACGTTATCGAGGCTGCCCCATGAACGTAGCAGCGGGCGCCTCCAGTCTCACCGGACCACGCGTGGCCGCACGTAACTCGAGGCCATTTGTCGGGACTGCCGCCGCACCTCTGGCGTTGGTGCGCGATCCGCTACGCACGGCGCTGTTCGTACTGACGGTCATTACCATCAGTCGCGTACACCAGCACTATCCTGTGCTCGAGAAATTTCGGCCGGCACTCCTTCTCGTCGTCGCGTCGATTGGCTACGCCTACCTCAACCCTCGATATCTCACGGGGACGAACGTGTTGCGATTCTGGCCAATGCGACTCGTCGCCGCGCTCGGAGTCCTGGCGTGTGCGTCGGCTGCGTTTGGCATCTCACTCGGGGGCTCAGCGTCATTCATACTCAGCTCATACTCGAAGACGTTGGCGTACGCCTTCCTGATTGCCGTGAGTATTCGGCACGTCCGGGACCTGTTTACATTCGTGTGGGCGTACGTCCTCAGTTGCGGTATCCTTGCATTCTTTTCGCTGTTCGTCTTCGGGATTGCAAAAAACGGTGGCTATGTCACGCGACTGAACAACCTCTACACCTACGATTCGAACGATCTTGGCGTCGTGATGATGGTGGGTTTCCCACTGACTCTGCTTCTGATCAGCGTAGAGCGTGGTACAAAGCGGGGGTTGCTGCTGCTTATCCTCATCGGTATTTCGGCGACAATGGCGCGTTCAGGTTCACGTGGCGGCTTTCTCGGCTTCGTTGCCGTGGGGGCTGCTGCGCTCGTACTCGTGAACGGCGTGTCGGCTTCAAAACGGCTCTTTGTCCTGGTGATGGCGTTCACGGTGTTAGCGATGGGAGCGCCGCCCGGCTATTGGAAGCAGATGAGGACCATCCTGTCGCCAAAAGAGGACTACAACTACACCGATGTCGATGGGCGCAAGGCGGTGATGCAGCGAGGTATGGGCTACATGAGTCAATACCCCGCTTTCGGTCTCGGAATCGACAACTTCAATCGCGCTGAATGCACAATCTCCCCTAAGATTGCGTCGCTGCGCATTAATGGTCCCATGCGCTGCACCCCACCGCACAACTCCTACGTCCAGGCTGGTGCAGAGCTCGGAATCCCCGGATTATTGATCTGGGTTTCGCTCATAACCGCCGGGGTTTTCGCTCCGCTGCGGCTTCGCCGACGGCTCCCGAAGTCATGGCGTCGTGGAACTCCATCGGAACGATTCATTTACGGCGCGACGGCTTTGTTCCCAGTCGCGATGATCGGCTTTGCTGTTACCTCGTTCTTCGTCTCATTCGCGTGGATGGACCCAGTCTATGTCCTGGCGGCTTTCCTTACCGGCCTGTACGTCGCAACTCGAGTGCAGATGGAGGAAGGAGGTCGTGATAGCGTCGGTGCCGCCTCCGGGAAGTCATCCCCGACCCGTGCTGCAGGCTGGCGCGTAAAGCAGAGCGCATGGCGCTCTTACGCGCTGGAACAGTCACGACCGGCGACCGAGTAGTTACGTGCACCGGTTGGTGAAGCAGCCCTTGGAGTGGGCCATCTCGTCGCCCACCATTGGATGGATGACGCAGCATCGAGTGCGGGGGAAGCGCCTGATTCTCGCGTATCACGGGATCATTCCGGAAGGACAAACGCCTGCTGGCGATCGGGCATTGTTCGTTGCCCAACGAGACTTCGCCATGCATCTTGACCTGCTTGCGGCCGAGGCCGACGTTGCGCCGCTCGATCGGATCGACGATCCAGGTGACGGGCGTCCCCGTGTCGCGATCACATTCGACGATGCTTACTCCGGCGCCGTGAACGAGGGGGTAGGAGAACTCGTCAAACGAAACCTCCCGGCTACGATCTTTGTCGCTCCCGGACGGCTGAACGGCCACGTTTTCTGGTGGGACGCGCTCTCAACTCGGCACGAGGCGCTCGACGAGAGGGTGAGGCACCACGCGCTGCACGAATTGGCTGGGGCCGACGAACGCGTCCGGGCTTGGGCGGCGAGTACCGGGCTGCCGGTCTCCGGCTCACAGCCACCATATCTTCGCGCCGCAACGCGCGGGGAATTGGATGCGGCGTTGGCTTTCCCCGGGATCACCGTTGGCTCACATACCTGGTCACACCGGAATCTCGCAGCGCTGGGAGTGGACGACGTCGATGATGAGGTGCGCGACTCTCGGGAGTGGCTCCGCGCCGAGTTCGGGGACAAGGCGATCGACTGGCTCGCGTACCCTTACGGATTAGACTCCAACGATGTGCATCGCAGTGTGGCTAAAGCATCGTACGCGGGTGCTCTTCGCATTGGCGGCGGATGGCATAGCCCGACCGATGTTTCTCCTCTCGCGAGACCCCGCTTCAGCATCGGATCCGGCCTCAGCGTGGCGGGACTTCGGGCGCGATTGAACGGGGCGAGACTGTCATGACGCCGCGCACACCGATGCCCACAGGGCGCGGTCAACGAGCCGGGCGTGCCACGATGGAGCACACCGGCACGAACGCCACCGTCACCCGAGACATGGTTTGTGGATTCGAGGTCCTTGTGCTCGAAAATTCGCGAATCCGGGCGACGGTCATTCCGTCGCTTGGCGGGCGCGTGTGGGAGCTCCTGGACCGTGTTCGGGGACGACAATGGATCTGGCACCGCGAGGATGTCCCACTCGCCGTGTCACCGAGTGGATCGAGTTACGACGACGTCTGGGCGGGCGGTTGGGAAGAGCTCTTTCCAAATGACGCGCCCACCGATTTTGAGGGTCGCGAGCTGCCGGATCACGGCGAGTGGTGGACTACGGCGTGGACAGTTGCCGAGGCGACTGGAGGCGCAGAGGGGGTAGTACGGCTCGTCGCAGACACGTGCATTCGGAAAGCGTCGTGCATCAAAGAGTACAGACTCAGTGGCGACACGATCCAGGTCTCGTATCGCATCGAAAGTCGCGAGCGGGAGGCGTTTCACTTTCTGTTCAAGCAGCATCTTGCGATCGCGGTCACGCCATCTTGTGAGCTGTCACTTCCGGGTGGTCGCGTGAGCGCAGTGGATCCCGCGTTCGGGACGCTGCTGCCGGGCCCGGGCCCGTTCGACTGGCCGCTGGCCCGCAGCCCTGACCTGGATGACGTAGATCTGAGTCGGGTAGCGGCTCGGGCCAGTGCTGAGAGAGAGTTCGTGTACGTGACGGAGCTTCCTGAGAGTTGGTGCGGTGTTGACGATGTGAGCGCAGGCGCGTCTATCCGCATGCGGTTTGAGCAACGACGTACGCCATTCCTCTGGCTTTTTCTCACGTATGGCGGATGGAGGGATTGTTATACGGCCGTTCTCGAGCCATGCACCAACATGCCTAAAGACCTGGCTGAAGC
>CATPCN010000386.1 GCA_955652855.1 uncultured Chthoniobacterales bacterium
ATCGATTTCCGCTATTCCCGACAGATCGACGCCTATCTGGGCATCGACAAAAACGCGATCTCGCGCCTGCACGACCCGACCTACTTTGCCCAGGAATCAGTGATCGTTTCCGAGGATCTAAAGACGGTCGCCTGCATTTCGTCGCCTGAGCATCGCATCCTCATCAACGACCCCGCCGAGATCCCACCGCTCTTTACCAACGCCATTCTCGCCTCTGAAGACAAGAACTTCTTCACGCATGAGGGAATCGATAAGGGTGCGATTGTCCGCGCCCTCGCTAAGCGGATCCTCCAGGAGAGCCGATCGGGAGCGTCAACGCTGACGATGCAGATCGCCAAGCATCTTCGCGACGGCACCGGACGTCAATCGACCGAGACGGAGAAAATTGGCGACATCGTGATGGCGCTGCGGATCGAGCGTGAGTTCTCAAGGCAACAGTTGCTGCTGAAATACGTCAACATGCCGTATTTCGGTCGCGGACAATACGGTATTGAAGCGGCCAGCCGCGCGTATTTCGGGAAACCCGGTAAGGATCTCGCCCTCCATCAGGCGGCTTTTATCGTGGCTCTCATCAATAAGCCGGCCCTTCCTGATCGGTCGTTTGCGTTGGATCCGCTCCTCAAGACACGCGAAGCAATTCTCGATGCGAATTGGGCCGAGACTGCCCGCGGCACCACGCGCGTGCTGGCGCTGATGTTGGACCAGGGCGTGATCACCGATGTGGAGTACGCTCGAGCTGCGAATCTTGTCGAGAAGTCGCTTCGCAAGGAAGTCATTTCGGCGGGCATCGGTTGCGGAACGCGTGACCACTTCCTCGAACGGGTACGAATCCTCTACAAGGACCGCTTCCCGATCAACAAAGGCGGGCTCACGATCTCGATCACGCGTGACGACGGCCTCCAAGAGGTCCTCGCCAAAGCGGTCGATCTGACGCTCCACACGTACGTGGCTCGTCATCCGAACGATGTCGACAATAACCAGCTGCGCGCAGGAGCATTCGCAGTCGATTTCACCGGCGATGTGCTCGCGGAAGTTGGAAATGTCAACTTCAGGCAACTGAAGTACGACGTGATCGCGACCGGTTGGCGACAACCGGGATCGACCTTCAAAATCTTCACCTATGGCGCCTTGATCGAGCAGCTCACCAAGGAAGTACTTGCCGCCAAGCCACCGCCGGAGACGGTCGAGGACATCGCAGCCGAGGTGCTCCGGCGCTGTACCGTGTTAGATGAGCCCATCTACGTATCACTTGGTCGCGGGCGCGGCGCCAAGAAAATCGAGAACTTTCACTCGAGGTCGGAGCCAGAGTACCGCGGAAACATCAGCTGCCGAGTCGCTTTGGGGGAGTCGCGCAACACGGCCGCGATGCGCGCGGGAGCGCGCGCCGGGATCAAGAATGTCATCGATCTCACGTATCGCTTGGGAATGCCCAAGGATGCGAAGCACATGCTTCAGCCGTACCCGACGACGGCGATCGGTGCGTCCGAGGTCAACCCGTTATCGATGGCGTCTACTGCCGCATTCTTAAACGGTGGCTTTCGAGTGACGCCACGATTCGCCAACGATGTCTGCCACGACGGCAAGTCGCTTCTTTACAACGATGATGAAGGTCGCCCTAAGGAGTGTGACACCAAGGGCGAGAATCATACTCCGCAGGAGCGGCTCATTCATCCCGCGATCTCGGCGGCGATGATCGAACTCTTGAAGGGCCCAGTTGATATCGGAAGTACGGGCACAGCGTCCGCGCTCAGGAGCGGAGTCATCCCTGGAATGGATCCGTTGAGCAGCGAAATCTGGAACATGAAACCCGAAGAAAGGAAAAATCGGACACTCGCGTTTCCTTTTGACGAGGCCGGCGAGATCGCAGCGAAGACCGGTACAGCAACCAATGCGGATGGTAGGACCTCCGACGTGTGGCTCCTGCTGTTCGTTGCAGGCCCACCGGACCAGCCGCAAAAGGGCGTGATGTTGGGATTCTGGATGGGAAAGGATTCGAAAGACCATCCGCTTGGCGCGCGTGGCTCAACGGGAGGCCCCGGCTTTGCAGAATCGGGCGCTCGCAACTGGGTGCATTCAGCGGTGACGGTACTTGCGTTTTTGCAGAAGGAGCGTGGACTCTTGAAGCCCGGATACAAGTTTCAGCCGATCATTCGCGACGCTGCGCTTAGGAGTTTCGACGCAAAGAAGCTGATACATTCGGCGAAGGAGATCATTCCAGATCCGACGACCGGCATGATCATCGATCCGTCGGATCCGAAGGATAGGAAATCCCACCGCGCGCAGGCGGATATCTCCGGCTAGGTCGTCGTGGTTAACCGGCGTGATGCCGCAAAAGAGTCCGTGTTGCAGCCCATAAGGGTCGGCCCGCGTGGCTGTAGAACGGGGCAAGGTGTTAGTGGGCAAATCCACCCGAGTCAAGAAATTGATCGATGCCACGGAGCAGGTGATCGGAGGAAACGTGATCGTCGAAGTTGAAGGACGTTAGCGTAAGCGCACCATGGTCATGCAACGGGCCATCATCCTAATTTCCCGATACAAATGACGTCCCCGCAATTGCATTTCGCAGCGCCAACCCGCCCAACAAAACGAAGATGAGCGCGGCCACAACGTGCACAGCCTTGGCGGGGAGTCGGTCCGCGAAACGATGTCCGAGGTATATGACCGGAACATTGGCAAGCATCATGCCGAGGGTCGTACCGCCAACCACGCCGATGAAGTCGTGGAAACGTGCGGCTAGAGCGACAGTAGCGACCTGCGTCTTGTCCCCCATCTCCGCCACAAAGAATGCAAACACAGTGGTCCCGAAGACTCCCGTGGGATGCTTAGGCATGGTCACTTCACCTTCACTGAAATGGTCCGGCACCAATATCCAGCCGGCCATCAGGACAAACGATGCGACGATGGTCCAATTGAGAACCGATGGGTCGAGCGTGCTTGCAAGCCAAGTGCCAATACCACCCGCAGCCGCATGACTTGCAAGGGTCGCGGTGAGCACGCCTAGGATGATCGGAGCCGGTCTTTCGGTAACGCGCAGCAAGAATGAGCGACAGGATTTGAGTCTTGTCGCCCATCTCGGCCAGCGCAACAACGCCGGTGGACACGAGGAAGGATTGCACGTTTAGTGCCCGGCGTCTGCGTTTGACCCGCCGCAGGCGCTGAGTTTTTGGATCAGATTTGACAGTGGGTTGCCGCTTGTCCTTATGATTCCGCGGTGCACCGATGTATTTCTACGGTCACATGTGCAATCTCCTGATGCATGGCAAGCGCCTCACGCACCCGAGCGGCGGTGAGCGTTGCGTCGTGCGTGACTAGCGTCAGCGCCGCGGCAAACGATTCCCTGCCCACTCGCCAGACGTGGAGATCTGTAACCCGTGTTCCGTCCTCAGCCTGTGGCGACTCCAAAGCTTCGCGAATCTCTTGTACCACGGGATGGTCCATTTCACTATCAAGTAGCACTTTGCCTGTCTGTCCGACAAGACCCCATGCCCAAACGGCAACTACGACTGCTCCGACAATCCCCATGGTGGAGTCAAGCCATGCCCATCCAAAGAACAAGCCGCCCGTCAGAGCAGTAATCGCTAGCACTGAAGTAGCTGCGTCGGCCACCACATGGACGTAGGCTGATCGAAGATTCAAATCGCGAGAATGTCTGCGATCTTCATGGTGATGATGGACGTCACCATGATGATGGCGTTGGTGCGCACTACCAGGGATCAACGCGCACATAATGTTGACGATCAAGCCGACGACGGCAATGGGAATCGCCTGCACGTACTGAATCGGTTGCGGGACAAAGAAACGCTCCACCGAGGTCACAATCATCAGAGCGGCAATTCCTAGCAAAAAGATTGCACTGGCAAATCCGCCGAGAACCTCGATTTTCCACGTCCCGAATGCAAAGCGCTGATCATCCTGATACCGCCACGCTGCGGCGTAAGCAAAGGCGCTCAACTCATGTGCCGGCCATCGGCCAAGAGCGCCATGCTGTTAAGCCACCACCCACCCGCGATCTCGATAACCATCATCGCTGCGGTGACCCACATCACCGTTCGCGTTCCGCGTTGAGCCGCGGGATTGCCAAGGTCAAAGATGTGTTCGTGCATATAAGCCGAGAGGTTGGCCGTGTGCATCGATGCGGTCCAAAAAATCGAGTCGAACTGGCTTACCAGATCGGACAAGCCCTGCACCCCTCTATTCTTGAGCTATGGGGTTCCAACGTTGACCGCTCTCGCAATGCCAGGACAGGCCGTACACTTACGTACTTGTGGCCGAAAGTAGCCGTCCGCGAACGCACTTCGTGCCAGAGGCCAGGGGATTCAAATTGAACCCTCAGCCACGCTGCTAACACCATGGCTCGCGATTTTCACCTTCGACCACGCTTTACCGCAGTGGGTGCTCCTGCTGTGATTGGAATTCACCCTGATGCGGCCCTGGCACGCTGGTGGGCAAGCCGTGCGCCTAGAGAGCGTTTGCCGCGCCCTCGCCAGTCGTATACTGCATCCGGCGAATTTGCCGTGAAGCGCATTCATCCAACGCGATGCCCCATACAATCCGAAATAAGAAGCCATTGTTGACGCGGGTCCGCCGTATCAAAGGGCAAGTGGAGGCCCTCGAGAAGGCGTTGGACCAAGAATCCGAGTGCGCGGCAGTTCTGCAGCAAATCGCCGCTGTGCGTGGAGCGGTCGATGGGCTCATGGCCGAGGTTGTAGAAGGGCATCTGCGCGAGCATGTGGTTGCGAGAAGGGATCCTCATCGGCGAGAGGAGGACCTGGAGGCAGTTATCCAAGTCCTTCGGTCGTATTTGAAGTAGGTCTGCACCCGGCGTCCCGCCGTCCCGACGGCAAGCAAATTCGTTCATCCTATTGACATCCGTAGTACCGAGGATGATACTCCCCCCCAGTTTAATCACCAGGAGCGACCTCTTGGAAAGCTGTCCTAGTTGGCCCCTCGCGAGAGGGGAAAAAGCGAGACTGACCGCAAGCTAGGATCATTCCTCTTGCCACTGTCTCGCTGTTGGGCGAGGCAGTGCGCATCCGGCAGTACCCGCCGCGGGGCATCGCAGCGCTTCGGACGCACCCCACAAGACGTAAAGCATCGACGTGCTCGTAGCGCGGCTCTTTGGCTCGCGCTCGGCTGTTGATTCCGCGCGCCCGCATTGGAGGTCGTTGCTGTGGCAGCGGTTTGCAATGCGGGCGGTGTATTGCCGCGATCCGAAGGAGATATGCGCCATGAAATTCATGCTGCTGTTGCCCGTCCTGCCGCGCACCGGGGACGATGCGCCACGTTTGTTTCCAGCTGACCGGCAGGCTTCTCGGTCTGTTCCCCGGCTGAATTGGTTGGGTCAACGTGGCCGCCAGCTGCTCCGGCGATTCGCCCCCTAAGCTCCCCGCGCGCCCGATGCCACGTCGCAGAGCGGGTCGCCGCCGATGGCGTCGCCGCGTGTGCACGAACGCGTCCGGCCGCAGCCAGACTCTTAACGTCACACCAATAGTGTAAGGAGATCGTCATGTCCTCCGGCGATGATTTCCCCCTCGAAACGGCCGTGCTGGCGCCACGTACCGCAGCCCTGGGCGCCGCCCATATCGGCGACATTACCGGTGCCCTCGGGACGATACGGGCCACCGATACGGATGTGCGCTCGACCTGGAAGCATCGGCTGAGCACGCTGCTGGCAATCCTCGGCCCAGGTCTTATCGTCATGGTGGGTGATAACGATGCCGGAGCATTCGGGACCTACACGCAAGCCGGGCAGAATTACGGCACCACCCTCCTGTGGACGCTCACGCTGTTGATTCCGGTGCTCTATGTGAATCAGGAGATGGTCTTGCGCCTCGGCGCGGTCACGGGGGTCGGCCACGCGAGGTTGATCCTGGAACGATTCGGTAAGTTCTGGGGCGCATTCAGCGTTGTCGACTTGTTCGTCCTCAACGCATTGACCATCGTGACCGAGTTCATCGGCATAAGCCTCGGACTTGACTACCTCGGTGTTTCGAAGGTCTGGGGCGTCTCGATCTCGGCACTGGTCGTCATGGCTGCGGCCAGCACGGGCAGCTTTCGTCGTTTCGAGGGCTTCGCGTTGGCGCTGGTGTTCTTCAGTCTGCTGCTCGTGCCGATATTTGTCGAGATTCATCCGCCACTGAGTCAAGTCACACGCCACTTTCTCATACCGACCCTGCCCCGAGGCGGGAAATTGAATGAGGTGATGCTGCTGATCATTGCAATCGTAGGCACGACCGTGGCGCCGTGGCAGCTCTTCTTCCAACAGAGTTACGTCGTGGACAAGCGGATTACCCCGCGTTTCATTCGGTACGAACGCTTGGACCTATGGTTCGGCATTGCCCTCGTCATCATCGGCGCAGTCGCCATGATGGCCTTCTGCGCTGAAACGTTCGCAGGCCGGCCGGAATTCGGCAACTTCACCGATGCCGGTGCGGTCGCCGCGGGCCTCGAGAAGTATTTCGGACGGACGCCAGGCGTGTTGTTTGCCTTGGCGCTGATCGACGCCAGCATAATCGGCGCGGCCGCTGTGTCGCTCGCGACGGCGTACGCGTTGGGTGACGTACTTGCCAGGCGTCACTCGCTGCACCACAAGCCGACTGACGCCAAGGGTTTTTACGCCGTGTATTGCGGACTGATCGTCCTTGCCGCTGCGCTGGTACTCACTCCAGGGACCCCGTTGGGACTGTTGACCAACCTGGTGCAGACGCTCGCCGGTGTGCTACTACCCAGCGCCACGGTCTTTTTGTTGCTGCTCTGCAATGACAAGGCAGTGCTTGGGCCCTGGACCAACAGCCGCTGGGTCAATCTGTTCACCGGGGCGGTCATCGCAGCGTTGGTCATGCTGTCGATCATTCTTACTGCATCGGTACTGTTTCCTGATATTACCGAGGCGCAGATCCTAGCGGTCCTAGTCGGCGGTGGTATCACCGCATTATTGATGACCCTGGCGGTGCGGGCCTATGAGCGCCGCCGCGCGATGCCAAGCGCGACGGCACTGCTGGTCGACGCTTCCTTGCCTGCGACGTGGCGCATGCCACCCCTACACCAGCTGCCTCCCGCGCGACTGACCCTGCTCAATCGCACTTGGATGATCGTGCTGCGGGCGTATTTGTTCGTCGCAGCCGGTCTCCTTCTGTTCAAGATCGTGCAGCTTGCCGTGAACCCGGGGAGCGGTGGCTGAACGGGGACGTGGGCCGCCGCTCGCGGACGACTCGGCGCTCACTCTATCGAATTCCTACCCCCAGCGCCGTCTTGGAAGCCCCTCATGCCAATCCTGTTGCGCTCTTATGCCCTCGCCCCGGCAAGCCTGCGATACCGCTGCTCGAACAGCGGTGTTCACAAGAAATTGTCGAGACGACTCGGAGCGCAATTCAATAGATATGCGCTGCTCTTGTTGGGCGCATGGCTATGGAATATGCCGATTGGTTCAGCCCTAGCCTCCGAAAGCGCGATCTCCGCGGATCAAGGTGCTCGGGCCGCGTCGGACTTTCCGGCTACCCCGGACACGGTGTCAACGCCGGCCGCCACTGAAGCCCCGGAGACGTGGAACCTGCACGGACAGGTCACCTTTGTCGAACAGGGTCACCCGAGCTTTCGCTCCCCCTACCAAGGCGCGAACAGCCTGACGCCGGCGAGGAACGCACAGGAAACTGCCGACTTGACGCTGTTCGCAGGCGTACGGCTGTGGCAAGGCGCCGCGCTCTACATCAATCCTGAGATCGATCAGGGCTTCGGTCTGAGCGATACGTTAGGCGTGGCGGGTTTTCCGAGCGGCGAGGCTTACAAGGTTGGGAAGTGGCACCCCTATGTGCGGCTGCAGCGCGCGTTCATTCGGCAGCGCATCGACCTCGGGGGCGACAGCCACGCGATCAGTCCGGGTGCCAACGAACTCGGTGGCGCGCTGTCCGCCGACAACGTGACCCTGACCGTCGGCAAGTTCTCGGTGGTGGACGTATTCGATACCAATAGCTACGCCCACGACCCGCGCGGCGACTTCCTCAACTGGTCGGTCATCGACGCTGCGGCATTCGACTACGCGGCGGATGCCTGGGGCTACACCGTGGGCGCCGCCGTCGAATGGACGCGGTCGTGGTGGACGCTCAGGGGCGGATTCTTCGACCTGTCCGATGTTCCCAACAGCAAAATGCTCGAACCGGGCTTCAAGGAGTTCGCGCTAATTGGTGAAATGGAGGGCCGTTACGATTGGCAGGGCCACCCTGGCAAGGCGAAGCTTCTCGGATTCCTCAACTACGGCCGGATGGGCAGGTACAACGCGGCCGTGAGCCTTGGTCAGGCGACCGGAGCCACGCCCGACACGGCGCTGGTCCGTCAGTGGTCGTCGCGCCCCGGGATCGCACTGAATCTAGAGCAGGAGCTCAATCCGGAGTTAGCCGCCTTCGCCAGGATCAGCTACAACGACGGCAGCAAGGAAGCGTACGAATTCACCGACGTGAACAAATCGTTGTCGCTTGGTGTCGTCCTGAAGGGAACCGCCTGGGATCGTCCAGCGGATGCCTTGGGTATTGCGGCAGCATTCAACGGCATTTCGACGGCCGCGCGCGCCTACTTTGCTGCCGGCGGACTGGGGATTTTGATCGGCGACGGACAACTTCGGCATCCGCGCAGTGAAAGCATTGTTGAGACGTTCTACTCGTTGCGCCTCGTCGAGCATGTGACTGTCAGCGCGGACTACCAGTACGTCGTCTACCCAGCTTACAACCGCGACCGTGGTTCAGTCTCGATCTTCGCAATTCGCGTGCACGCGGAGATCTGAAGTTGCCTACTATGGGCGAGGCCACCTCGCCTCGCCCGGGCTTCTTCAACTCTCACGCTGAATAGTTGCCCAAGAGACTGAACGTCCAACGCCAACCAGGACACCAAGGTGGCGCGTAACCCGGCAACATCGTTGATCTGGATGCGGTGAAGGCTCTCAAGGTCTACGGCCGCCATGTGCGAACCGGCGCGCCGCCACCGCGCGCGAGTGATAGCCCAGGCGATAGGGCGCGTAGAGGATTTACAGAGGTAAAATCCGGGGACGGACGGCTGCTACCGGACCGTAGCGGTTGCTTATTTGGTGCCCAGGAAAGGACTCGAACCTTCACACCTTTCGGCGCATGGACCTGAACCATGTGCGTCTACCAATTCCGCCACCTGGGCAATTGCAACCCTTTATTTTAAAAGACGCATTAATCTTTGTCAAAACGAAATCCCGACTCCGATCGTCGATCGCGGACGGAGAAGTCATTG
>CATPCN010000387.1 GCA_955652855.1 uncultured Chthoniobacterales bacterium
TCACAGTTTGTCGGTGGGATGCTATGCTCCCATTACCATTAATCGCGAAAATCCGGATGCCCAACAAAAAAGCTGCTGCTTCCGCAGCGGAACAACTCCCGGTTCCGGTCGAACTGATCGAGCGGCGAATCTACCTGATCCGTGGCCACAAGGTCATGCTCGATTCCGATCTGGCCGAGCTTTATCAGGTGGAAACCCGCGCTCTCATCCAAGCAGTGAAACGCAATCGCGCCCGCTTCCCCGTGGACTTCATGTTTCAGCTCACCTCGGAGGAGGCCACTTCTTTGAGATCACAAAATGTGATCTCAAAGCGCACCGGCCGAGGCGGACGTCGCTACATGCCCTACGTTATTACGGAACACGGTGCCCTGTCGCTCTCTTTCGTGCTCAAGAGTACGCGTGCCATCGCCATGAGCATTCACATCATCCGCACCTTCATCAAACTGCGCGAAGTGCTGGCCACTCATAAAGACCTGGCACGTAAGATTGAACAGCTCGATGCAGCGCAGAAGCAACACGGCTTCATGCTCGCCCTGGTGGTTAAGGACATCCAGAATCTAGGCAAGCACGTCGCCAAAGAGTTTAATAAACTGAAGGCCCCACGTCAGCGCAAGCCGCGCATTGGCTTCCGAGCTCCGGTCGAACCGTAAACGTTTGAGATCACAATTTGTGACCTCAAAACTGGCAACCACTATGACCACTTTCACCATCAAGCAAGAAACTCTCTACGTCGCGTACGCGCCGGAGTTCGAACTGGCCGCCTATGGCCGTTGCCGCGACGAAGCGCTCAATAACTTGAGCGACGAACTTCGCCTTCAGCATGAAGCAGGGGAGTCAACTGGCCAGGAAAAAAATAGCTATGTCCAGTTCTGATCGCCCTTTTCGTTGCAAACTTTGCGGCCGACGTTTTTCATCGGGCCGTGCGCTCGGAAGGCATTACGACGAGCACGCGCCGCCCCGAAAGTGCCGCAACTGCGGCAAGCAACTTCGGGATACCGAATACCACAAGTGCTGAAAAGCCGCTAGGGATCATCCCGTCCTCGATCACAAACTCGATCTCAATGCTGATTGCAACTCAAGTGTTGCCGGTTCCTGCCCAATCCCTTAAAAATAAAATGTCATTCATCAACCTACACGGATCCTGTGATGTGTGCGCAAAACCATTCAGACCAGGAGGCACAAAAATAACCATAGGAACGGTGGCAGATTTGCCACGGTTATTTTTCGTCGCTACTAACGTGGCGGGAATGACACCCGCCAGTGTCAAGTTCTATTGTCCTTCATGTGCTCATGTAGTGTTCGGTAAAGCACACAACGAATTTTGAGATTTCCAGTATGAGCCTAAACATATCAGTGCCCAAAGTCTGGCGTGTGCTTCCGGACGAGCTGCGATATCTCCATGAATTTATGTCACTTATGTAGGACTACCGCTAAAATTACAAATTCTTTTGAGTGCGGCCCGTCTTTTACGGTTATACTGTTCTAGCAGACAAAGGAGTTCATACCCTCATGTGCAAGTCCATTGGAAGGCTTAGCGTGGTGGCTTTCTGCTTCACCGCAAGCAGCGTACTCAGCTTGGCGCAGTCCCAGACCGCGCGTCCGGCTCAGATTCGGGCCTTCAATCAGATCTTGGATACCCACAGATTGCTTGACCTAGAGGACCGCACTCTCGTAACCGTACTCGATTCGATAAAAGCGGCCGCTTCAGTTACGGCAATAGATGATGCGTACTGGACTTTTGCAAAGTCTGATGGGTCATCTGTCCTCGTGGTGCCCCTTCGCGATTCGACAACGCCAGACAGAATTCTCTACCTCTATTATCTTCCGAACACACAACAACACTTCTTGCTCCAACTCATGAGGAATCCGGATCGCGGAGATGCAATCGAACTGAGGATGTGGAGCACCGCTGCGGCGAGCGAAATACTGGCGACTGAGGAAGGACTTGTTGTACTAAGACAACCAAGCAAGTACACATTTCGCATCTTACCTTCCAGTGCCAGCAAAGGTGGCGTTCGCGATGCGCTATCGCCCGGTGATATTATCCTCTGTCTTGCTAAGACGCTCGGAATTGATGTGGCGTCATTGATCACAACCAACTGGACCCAACTGATCGGCGCACTTACCTGTAGCGCTACGTCTACGTTTGCTACCTATCAAACGGTATTGCTGTGCCTCAGTACACTAGGCGTGGGTGCTAATCTTGTTACGGCAACGACGGGGTGCGTGGCCGGAATAGCTCAACTCATTTCCTGTGGATTCGTTAATTGTTCGACCGCAGCAGCAGATTTTACATTGTCAGCCACGCCGTCATCTCAGAATATTACGCAAGGTCAAACGGCAGTGTATACAATAACGGAAAATGTCAGCGGTGGCTTTACGGCACCGATTTCTGGCTTTACTGTCTCAAACCTTCCCCCCGGCGCCTCCTCTTCTTTTTCAGCACAATCAATTACTACCCCTGCAGATGCGACCCAACTGTCGATCACCACCAATAGCAGCACTACGGTGGGCAACCGGCAAATGACGATCACTGCTTCCGGGGGTGGTTTGACCAAAAGTACCGGTGTAGAACTCAACATAAACCCACCAGCCTCCGGGTCTGGAGGTAATGTGAATCGTGCAATCGTAAGTAAAACCAATCCAGGAGGTGTGTGCAGCGATCCACCATCAGATAGAGTGTTTCTGACTACTGATAATACAGTCTATTTGTATTTCTATGCTGTCACGGCAGCAAGCGATCAGATAACCAGTAATTGGCTTGCGCCCGAGGGAACGGTGATCAGTGGGCCCAGTTGGAGCAATAATTCGGGGACCTATTGTTATCCAGGAGCGTCGCTTTCAATCTCGAACCTGCCTTCGCGCCAACTTGGCTCATGGACGGCGCGGGTATATGAGAACGGCTCACTCCAGACGAGCATTCCTTTTACGGTATCTGCGCCGGGCGGGGGTTCTGGCGGTCTTACAATCCCACACATCGACGATATCAACCCAAAGAACGTCCCCGTTGGTATTGAGACCACATTTACTTTAGATGGCTCCGGATTCCAGAACGGTCTGATCGGCAAGCTCTTGGTTGGTAATAATTCATGGTGGGTATTCACTTGACTCAGGTAGCCCCAATATGTAGTATGGCGGGATATGGAGGA
>CATPCN010000388.1 GCA_955652855.1 uncultured Chthoniobacterales bacterium
AGCTATATGTCGGGCAGATCTTGCCAGCCTGAACTGCCCGACATATAGCTAGCTGGTCCACACCTCAGCCAGGCGTTGTCGTCCACGCGGCGCGGATGCCATAATTTGGCCTCTTGATTGCCTTTCCTCGGCCCGTGCGGAGATCGATAAATGATGGCTTGTCGTTGCTTGCGCGTGATCGCAGGATTCGCGCTCGTATTGTTGATTGCTGGATGCCTTGGATCGGATCCGACCGCACCCAACCCGGGTTCGCCGGTCGAGCTTCGGCTCGCTCCCGGCGACAAGATCCGCGTCATCGTCTACGGTGAGGACAAGGTTTCTGGCGATTTCCAGGTTGACAATGCCGGGTTCATATCGCTTCCGCTGGCCGGGACCATCAAGGGTGCCGGTCTCACAAAGTCGGAAATGGAGCGGGAAATCACAACTCGCCTGAAGAGTCAGTATCTTCGCGATCCCAAGGTCACCGTCGACGTACTCAGTTATCGGCCATTCTACGTCCTGGGCGAGGTCAAGACGCCCGGCGAGTATCCGTTCAGGAGCGGCCTTAACGTCCTGAGTGCGATTGCGATTGCGGGTGGTGCCACATACCGCGCCAATAATTCGAAAGTGACGATTCAGCGGTTCGGCGAAGCGGAAGCCACTGAGGTCCCGCAGTCTACGTCAGTGCTAGTGATGCCGGGTGATGTTGTGCGCGTACCCGAGCGCTTTTTCTAGGTGGGACGGATGGGGATTGCCCTTATGCCCAGAGCCCGCAAGAGCAGTACTCGCCCGCGTGACTTCGCGAGGCCACTGCAGTCACGCCGTCGATGCGCTCACGGTCACAGATCTGGAACTGAAAAATGAACGACCGCTATTCCAACCTGGACGTTTCGCGGATCTATGTAATAGGGGACATCCATGGTCGCTTGGACCTCCTAGATAGCCTCATAAACAAGATTCATGTCGACCTGAAGAGCGCCCCCACTCCGGAGCCACTGACAGTCACATTGGGGGACTATATCGACCGTGGACCGAATTCGCGCGGCGTCCTCGAACGGTTGGCGCACAATCCTTTTCTGATGCCCTATGTGGCCTTGAAGGGGAATCACGAAGAGCTGCTGACGGCCTTTCTCGACGATCCTTCAGTTTTGAGCAAATGGCGCCGCCTTGGTGGGCTTGAAACCCTGCATTCTTACGGCGTTCCGGTGTCGCCGCTGATGCTCGGGACGGGCTTTGAGGAAGCCGCAGACCTGCTTCGTGCGGCGCTTCCCGAGGCGCATCTCGAATTTGTCTCCTCATTGAAACTTTCTACGAGCTCTAGCTCGTATTTCTTCTGCCACGCTGGAATTCGACCCGGCATCCCCCTCGATCGCCAGAGCGCCGACGACCTGCTATGGATTCGCCAAGAGTTCCTCAACAGCAAAATGAACTTTGGCAAGCGGATCGTTCACGGCCACACTCCAACCGAGCGACCAGAAGTCCTGCTGAACCGCATCAACATAGATACGGGTGCGTACGCAACTGGTCGCCTGACCTGCCTCGTTCTCGAAGGCAGTCAGCATCGATTTTTATTCGCTAACTGAAGACGGCCAAACGGGCCCCAGGGCCAGCCAAATGGAAAGCGACATGCATCCGACCTACTTGCCACGCTGGTACGTTGCGCAAACGCACCCGCATGCCGAGGCGAAGGCAGGACTGCATCTTACCCGCCAAGGTTTTGAAGTTTACGTTCCACGTTACCTCAAGAAACGACGGCACGCGCGCCGTGTGGACACGGTCGCTGCGCCGCTTTATCCCGGCTACGTCTTCGTCGCGATCGACTGCAAGGTTCAGCGGTGGCGATCGATTCAATCCACTATTGGAGTCTCACGACTCGTGTGCCACGGCGACGAACCGGCCGCTGTCCCGGAGGGGATCGTCGAAGAACTCAAGCGGCGGCAGGATGAAAATGGGCTGATCGCGTTACAACGCCGGGCCCGGTTCAATCCGGGCGTTACGGTCCGAGTTGTCGGGGGCGTGTTCTCCGATTCCCTTGGCCTTTACGAAGGCATCGACGATCGAGAGCGCGCTGCGATCCTGCTCGACTTGCTTGGACGCAAGGTGCGTGTCGTTCTCCCTTCGGACTTGCTGGATACGGCATGAGCCGTTTGGGCAGCCTGCCAGTTTGTTGGGCAAGTTGCCTGAATGCGCTGCCAGCCGCCGAAGTATTGCTGCACAGCGAAACGAAGCGATGTGCCAGAAGCAATCGTAGGCAGATTGGCGCGATCAGTGTCGCCGTTATTCCTTTCGGCGTTAGCCCCTTTTTTATCCTTATATTCGTCGTGCTTGGGGAATAGACTTTATGAGTCGAATTTCTGTAGTTGAGGCCTTGCGAGCGCTGGCTTCCATCAGTGTTGCGCTCTTTCATTTTTGCAATCAGCTCAATTCCACTGGAGCACCTCTGGTCGCTGAATATGGTTGGCTGGGAGTCGATGTATTCTTTGTGATCTCCGGCTTTGTGATCCCCTTGTCCCTCTATGGGAGAGGGTACCGGCTGCGTGACTTTCCATCATTTCTGCTTAAGCGCCTCATCAGATTAGAGCCGGCCTATCTCGTCAGTATCGCTGCAATCTTAATCCTATGGTACGCATCCAGCATGACGCCTGGATTTGCGGGCCAAGCACCGAACTATTCATCGCCACAGCTTGCATCCCACTTGTTGTACATCGTTCCGCTGACGAGATATCAATGGCTAAATCCCGTCTATTGGAGCCTTGCGTATGAATTCGTCTTCTACATCACGGTTGGACTCACCTTCAGCTACCTTATCGAACGGAGTGTGGCAGTAACGGTCGTTCTCGCGTTCGGGGTGTTGGGGCTATCATTCGCTGTCTACAGA
>CATPCN010000389.1 GCA_955652855.1 uncultured Chthoniobacterales bacterium
GAGCCTTGGGCAGTTCAGGCGGCCCTCCGCCGCAGGCGCGGCGGCAATCGCTTAACCGATAGCGAGCTTGAGGATGTACGACGCTGCACCCGCGATCCGGACAGTCTGCGCTGGCCAAGGGGGACTGACAAATAATGTCGGAAGACGGTCTGCCAGACGATGTTGAGGAGAGCCGCGTTGGATATCGCAAGCCGCCAATGACGACGCGTTTTGCAAAAGGCCGGAGCGGCAATCCTGCCGGTCGCCCTCGCGGGCGTCATCGCGAAGCGCCTTATGAGGCCGTTCTAGGCCAGATGGTGAAAATCCGCGAGGGTGGAGCCGAGCGCCCTGTCACGGCGGCCGAGGCGTTTCTCCTCCAGCTTACAAAACGCGCGCTCGAAGGCGATGATGCCGCGGCCCGTGCATCCTTGGCTGTAATCGAGGAAGCCAGGACGCAGCCAAACGCAGCCGGTCCACTGAACATGGTCATAGTACTTGTTGCGCCCGGGAGTGTCACATCTGCGTTGGAGCCACTGAGAATGGCCAAGAAACTGGATCCCTACCGCGAGACTGCACGGATCGCCCTTGAGCCGTGGCTCGTCGAGGCAGCCCTGGCCCGCCTCAAGGGGACTCTCGACCCCGCCGAACAACGGATCATCGTGAAGGCTACTCGAACTCCTCATAAAGTCAGGTGGCCCGAGTGGTGGAGCGAACATCCGTAGTCCAAGTAGCTTTTTCGTTTTTGATTTGCGTCAAAATGAGCGGCGGGTATTCTCCCAGTTGATGATGCCACGTGCGGCAGACCGGTCGGGAGACAAAAACGTTTCCTGTGCCGGTTGATGTCAGCAAGCGGGTGATGTCAATTTAACCGTGGGTCGCGCAGTGGGTAATTGCATCGCACAAATGGTCTTTGCCTGGTGCGGCAACTCCGACACGGCGGTCTGACAATCTACGAGAGGAACACTAACTAAACGGCCAGTATCGCCGCTTCGAGAATTGCCTCCGCTCGACCGAAGGAAGCGGCAAGCCGAGGATCTCTACACTTCATAACTTCAAGCGCTTTGCGCATCTCCAATGCGCAGCCGATGGGAACGGCATAAGCGTAGCGCGTGGCAACCGTAGCGACTTCGCCGTAGTAGCTAGCTGAATCACTGAAAGCTGCGCTTGCCTTCATGGAAATCAACAGCAGCCGGAGAACCGCTTCTGGCTTCATTTGAGACGAAATTAACCTGAGACACCGCGCGACCACCGCCTTAGCCAGTTCGCCGTTGCGAGTAATCGCGGCAATGTACGAGCAGCAGCGCAAAACCTGATCGGCAGTTTTGAGCTTGGCCAGTTGCTCATTGGATGATTCCAGCAGTCGGAATATCTCGTCCTTCAAGCGCGCATCGATTACGCCACCGTATGCAAGGAGAATGATGCCCGGCGCTCGCTTGAAGGATGATCTCCCTTTAAGCAGAGTCCTAATCTCTTCTAGCGCGCCCTCGGCTTGAATTGGTGAAGAGATAGGTAGAAAACCATCCACCGGCCCTGGGAAAAAAGCCACGAGTTTTGAACTTTGACTGTCAAGTGCAGCGTTGACGATGTCCTTCCAGATTTTGGGCCGCTTTGCAGGTGGTAGCAGCATCAAGGCATTGTAGCAGCGTCCTATCAATTCCGCCTTGACGGCCTCGGGAGAAATCCAATCGGGTTCCCATCGTGGCTCTTCGCGGGCGTCCACTGCGGTGTGCCACAGGTAGTTACTGCCAAAGTCCCTGGCGCTCCATCTGAAGAAATCACCGGTCTTTCGAAGTCCCCTTAAAGCGGTTGTAAGGACACCAGCATGCGAAAGGACAGCCAACCGATACCAAGAGAGCGGTGGTGCGGGGTCACTGGCGATAGGTCGCAAGGTTAGCATTCCAATGACTGCACTGGCAGAGAAAAGCTCCAGGCGAGACTGCATCCACTGCTGATCGCCGAACATCCGCTTCAGGAGATTTGTGCCAAGAGTTGCTGCGCGTTTGTCGCCCTTGCCGAGGCGGTGCTGGCAGACCTCGAAAGCAAAAATCAGGCTGAAAGGATCTTCCGCAGAAGATAGCTTGGCTATTTCGCTAAGAGGAATAGATTTTATATCCTCAAAAGGGATAAGAGATCGCGATATCGCCGAATATGCAATCCGTCTGAGGCCGACGTTTCCCCGCTTAAGCAAGAAAGCGCGGTGCTCTTTCTGCTCGCTGGCGATGTAGTCCGCAAAGTGCGTTGATTTCTGAACAGGACCAACGAGACGAGCATAATATGACAGACTCTTAGGTATCAGTTTGTTGGCATTCAGCGTTTGTGGCGCGGATAAAGTGCCCACGACTTGCTCGGGAGTGGTCTGTAATTGCTCCAGCAGCTCGCTATATTCTGCAGGAGTCAGGGCGCCCTTTTCTCCGCGCTTGAACCATCCCGTTTCCTCGTCTTTGGTAAGGGGCCTTTGCGAAAAGACGCGTTTGAGCGCGCGCTTACGGCCAACTTTGGCGCTACTTAGCAAGTCGGCTTTGCTTTGTCGCGCTTTATCCAGAAGGCCTTGGAGGTCCGGATCTATTTCTAGAACAGCGGTTTCCGCGTCAGTCTTTGCCATCTTCAGGACTTTGAGGCGTCCGCTTGCCAGTAGTTTCTTGATCTCGCGGGCCTTCGTTCCCTCGGAGGGTTGGCGGAATCGGATGAACTGACGGTCCGCAAAGAGCGAACTCAGAGTCGCCGGAGAAAGAACGATCTGGTCGAAAGCATCAATTACCTTTTGGAGGAGGCCGAGGAATTCAAGGGTGAAGATGGTCGTAATGTCCAACGCCAACCGGCGGACGCCAGTGAGGTCGAAAAGACCTCTTGACCCGGAAAAAGCGAGGATTGGGAATTGCTGTCCCGTATCAGTCGATTTGGCGTTTCGAAGGGCAGTCCCCAGAATGAATTCGACGGGTTGTCGATTGAGACCGCGTGCCGCCAAGAAGAGCGGGATTTTGACGGAAGCTAGCAGTGCGTCGATGTCGTCAACTCTCTTGTTCCAACCATTGGATCTGTCGACAACATCCTTGAGCTTGACGGTCTGTATGGGGCCATTTTCACCAGACAGGGAGACGGCTCTTTGGAACCATTCGTGAGCGC
>CATPCN010000390.1 GCA_955652855.1 uncultured Chthoniobacterales bacterium
AGACTGGCCGTCATAGAAAAGTTTTCGTTCATAGAATCGTCTCCTTGAATCGTTCGAACTGAGAGGTCTGTCTCCGCGCCCCTCTCGCGTGCCACCGCCGTAAGTTGGCTCTCCTCCTGAAGTGTGAAAAACAAGCGGCGGGAGATTTCTGCAAAAGCGAGTTTATGTTTTCACCACAGCGACGTTGCAAGGACGTGGGTCAATCTTGATTATACGGGCATATAAACGACGCGTCAAGTCGTTTATATGACGTGTGGACGCCACTCGCTTAACCGGGCACTAGGCTGGTTGTTTGCCCATCATCCCACCCCGGAAGACGACTTCAGGCCGTAAGCGCAAGGTCCGGCGGAAGCTCATCAACTTCGGCGAGTTTGTCAAATCGGCGCGGGAACGCAGCGCTCCCAGCCAGCAGCAGGCCGTTTACGTTTTGGCTCAAGCCGGCCTGAAGATGTCGCAAAGCTGGGTCGCGCAGATTGAAACCGGGCGGATCACAGACCCGGACACTCCCATTCTCCTCAAGCTGGCCGAGGCCTACGGCCTCGATTTCGATCAACTGGTCTATGCCCTCGTTCGCGACAAGTATCAGCTTGATGATCTTGCGCAGGTAACGGCGCTCTCCCGTGAGCGGTGGCGGACGATCGCCCCGGCGTTCCGATCATATCCGAAGGTCGGCGGCGTCGAAGGATTGGAGGTTGACCAGCTCCGCGCCAAGGCGCAGATGCTCGAATCTGAAATCCTTCACGTCGCAGGACTGGCGAAATGGCAGAAGGACTTTCCGAAACTCAAGGAGCTTTGGATGGTCGCGCAACAATTCCAGGACGACAAGGACCCCGCCCTGCGCGATGCAGTGATTCATAATCTTGGACGGAGCGTACACTTCTTTTATTTTGTCCGTAAAACCGACATCGACGAAGGCCGCCCCTTCTGGCTCTTCTTACGCCGACTCGCCCAGGATCATCCATCTTTACGGAACCGGCTGCAAAAGCAGATTCACGGAATCGGTCTTGATGAATCGGAACTGCGCTGGCTTCTGACCGACTTCATCGTCGCCAATCCTGGAGACCCGGCAACCCGGACGGGATTCATCGGGTTGCGCCACGATCACGCCATGAAGTTCGCACGCCGGATGTCCAACCTCGATGTTGAAGCTGCGGTGCACGGTATCATGCCGTTTCTGACCAAGCGAAATCGCCTCTGAACATTACGCATGCCAGACGCATCACAACGCATTGAACACATTGCCAGGCTGCCGTCGAAAGATGACGCGCGCAGCCAAGCGGCCAAGGCGCGGATGCTTGAACATGAGATCGAGGAACTCCGGCAGGAACGGGAGCAGATCCTGCGCGCCATCCTCGGTGCTTAACGTCTCACCCTCGGCCAAGGCAACGGCGTGGACGGCCACCGGCATGGAATCACTGCTGCTAAAAACGCCGCTCCAAGAGGGCAGGGCCGTCAGCCTGGAAGCAGCCGAAGCCTGAGGGATGGTCATAACCTACATGCCAGACAGGCCCGATCGCCGCGCTCACGCTCTGCTCAAGATCAAGGCCGAGCTGGGCTATCGTACAGAATTGTTTGCAGCAAACAGCCACGAACAGCGCGCGGTTGAATTCCTGCACAAGCTCCAACCGGAGCGAGCGGAGGGCGCGCAAGAAGCGTTCCGGGCTGCTGTAATGTCGCGAGCTTAGAGCAGAGTTTGCGAAGGCATGGCTTTCCTGTCGCGGTGGTCGCACAAGATGCGCCTAGATCATACGACACGATAGAGACCAAAGACCCAGAATGGCGCATGTTCCGGTACCCTCTTGTTCGCAATGGCACTAAATTCGAAGGCATTGTCTCTATCTGCGATTAGCCCAAATTCGTTGATGCGCTTCGCCCACTGCGGCCGCAGCCGACCACGGTCCTCCGAACTGTATCCGCAATTAGATAAACCACTAAGAAAGCCCGCGTCGGCAATATCAAAACCAAGAAACCTGCTGTCGTCAGGAATCGTGGGCATTTCTCGCTCAGAATATACCCAGTAAGTAGGAAACTCTGTTAGGTTGCCTCTCGCATGCAGCTCGACGGCAACCAACTCAGACAGCCTTCCGTTTTCATGCAATCGCTGCTTCATTTGCCAAAGGTTCTGCCATAAACCGCCGGTACTATAACATGGCTCGGCTTCAATTAGAGGAGGTTCGAACGAGACGCATAAGTCACGAATTTCGGTAGTGTACAAGAAGTGAGTGGGCCACACGAGTACATCCACAGAAAGAGAACGCTTTACATCTGACCTTAAAAAAAAGTTCTCGCGAATCTCTTTTTCATAGGGATGTCGTAAGCAATCGGCCTCGTTGTAGCGAGCGTCAAATCCCAAGAGGCGGCTTTCATCGCTCATTGCAAGCCTCCCCCTAAGGGTACGGTCTCTGGCACAGCCCCGAGAGGAGCAGGTGGAAACTTACCAGCCATCGCTGGCTTTGTATCTACCCACTCACACTTACAAGGTTCTTCTTGGGCATACGGAGCACGTTGCATCATTATGTGCAGATGCCAATGAGCACCGGTAAGTTGTATTCCCGAGAACTTGTCGAAATGGTCACCCGATTGATCCACGCGATAGCCGACGGTACCCACCGGCGGCAAACAAGGTTTACATTTCCGTTCAGGGCAGCTACGATTAGCAGTACAAGCTTGTATGCCAGCGTAGGTTAATAGGCCCGCGACGGTCGCCGCGCAGGTGTTAGCACCTGCCTCAAGCACGGGGATAAGCCATGGGTAAGCCAGTACAGCTGGATTGCGCCCGTCCGCGTCCACGTAACCGACCGGGTTGCCGTAAATGTACTGGTAGATGTTCGGTCCTGCCTGTGTTTCTACATTGGGCAATGGATCCCTACTTAACCACCTCGCTGAATCCCCATCATATGAGCGATATGGCGCGAGATACAGCTTCGAGGGCGCATGATAGTAGTGCCCCGTAAACCCGAAGTCCGCGACATCGTTTCCGGTTGTGAGGGTTCGCCGTCCATAGGGATCGTAGTCGTAGCGAGATTGCAGAGCTCCTGTTGAATTCGTCACCTCCCGAACGCTTCCGAGATGATCACGGGTGTAGAACAACGTGGTTGAACCGCTGACTTGGCCTTGCGAATAGAATCGCCTCGTCAGATTCCCAGAGCCATCCCGCTCTTCGGCGATTGCCATCTCGTCCCAGACAAATTGCTTGGCGCTGGTGATCGTCGCACCGGATTTCTCCGTAACCTTCACCCTTCGGCCCAACCCGTCGTACGTGATCAGCGTTTGCTGATTCGTTGTTGGATAGTTGATCGCGACAAGCCGGTTCTCCGCGTCCCACTGGAATGTGTAGTTGGTCGAACTTCGTGACGTTCCGTTGTTGGAAATCAAGTTTCCGTTTGCATCGTAAGCAAACGATCGGGCGATGGAACCGGTGCGCGAAACGAGCTCATTCAAACTGTTAACTGTCACTGGATTGGCTGCGCTGTTGATCGTTTCGTTTGTGCGGTTGCCTGCCGGGTCATAGGCATACCCGAACGTCTTGGGAGTTGTTCCCGTCAGATTCGCGCTCGTCAACTGACCGGCGAGATCATAGCCGAGTGCGTATGTATTAAGTACGTTGGTTTGTTGCGCCCAAGAGAGGATTTGACCCTCGGCGTCGTAGGTGTAATCGAATTGGGACAACACCGCCGCTCCGCTGAGGTTCTTGATTTCTTGCAAGCGCTGGTCTCCAGTGTTGTTGAAGTACTGATAAACCATAGACTGGCCGTTGGGGTACGTCAAGGCCGCGGGTCGCCCCGTTTGATCGAGGTAGGCGGTCGAGAATGTACCCAAACTATTGGTTTCCGAAATGGCGCGCCCTAAAGCGTCAAAGATCACGCTCGTCTGATTGGCCGCGCCGTTGATCGAGCGGCAAACGATGCGACCGAGTTGATCGTAGGCATAGGCAATTGTCGAATTGGCCAGCGGTCCGGCAACACTCTGCAAATGTCCCGCACCGAGAGCGCCGTTGACCGGATAATAGTTGTAATTCGTCATGCCTGTTCCATCGATCATGCTCGTGCGCCGGTTGTAAGAAGGGTCATAAGCAAAGCTCACGTTGGGCGTCGGATTCTTGGCGTTCGTGTAGGTGATCGAGATGAGATTGTTGTCTTTCCCGTAGCCGTATGAAATCGATTGGCCGAGCGCATCCGTCTTCGACTTCAATCGGCTCGTGGTATTTTCATAAGCGAAGCTATCGCCCCTGCCATCGGCATAAGTCTTCGAGATCAGTCTCCCTTGGATGTCATACTTCCACGTCGTCATATTGCCCTTGCCGTCATGAAGCGTTTGGAGCGAGCCGCATTTGCACCAGGTTTGGTTGATGATCCGGTTCAGCGGATCTTTGATTTGAATGACCCGGCCCAAAGCATCGTTGGCGTAGGTTGTCGTTCGACCGAGCCGATCGATGGTCGAGCCGATGCTGAGCCGGTCGTAAACCGTTTGCCGGAACGTGCCATCCGGGAATATCTGCTTGGTGAGCCGGTCGATGTTGTCATAGGCATTCGTGACAACGTAGCCCTCACTATCCGTCACGGTTTTCACGCGCCCCACCACATCGTACGTGTACGCCGTCGTGCTCCCCGCAATGGCGCCAGTCACGGTTTGCAAATAGCCGTTGCTGTCATAGGCCATCGTTGTCACTTCGTTCTTTGGATTGGTGATCGTGAGCGGCTGGCCGAAACTGTTATAGCTCGTCGCGGTTGTCTGCCCGGCAGCATCGGTCGTCGTCAACGGCAGATGCATTGAATTGTACGCAGCAGCAAACAGCTGCTCATTGCTCGCGCCGTTCTTTTGGGTGGTCTGAAGCAAATCGATGTTATTCGCATCGTAGCCATACTTCGTCTGCCGCCCCACCGGGTCGATGCTCTGGATCACCAAGCCATTCGCGTTGTAGGTTTTCTGGTAAAGCTGCGTGCTCCCGTCATCCAGCAACCGCCCTGTCATGCTGGACAGGGTCGTAGCCGTTGGATCGACGAAGTCGGCGTTGGCCTGGCCTTGGAAGTTGGACCAAACCCGGTTTTCTAGCGGCGCTTTTTCACTCGATGCGGTACTGATAACGCCGTGCCAACCCGAAGCCCAATGCGTCTGCCGGGCGTAATTGTAGAACGCGGGCGACCCCGGAGCCGCGCCCGCGGCGATGGCATCTGCGTACGCCTTCTTGTCCCAATAAAAGCTGTTGTACAAATTCAGGTTTTGGTTGTTGATGGTCAGTCCGGGCACGGAGGGAACCGACGATTCTTGCGCGGGCAGAAAGGACAAACTGGCCTGGTATTCGATCCGTTCCGAGTCGCCGAAGGGATCGGTCGCTTGCACGATGCGGGAGCTTGATCCGTTTGCGTCTTGAACCAGGAACGTCGTCGTGCCGTAGGGCGTGGTGAGGGTCTTGAGGAATCCGCCCGTCGCGTCGTAGGTGAACGACGACACAATGCCGACCGGATCGGTGATGCTCACCAGCCGTCCCTGGTTGTCATAGGCGAAGCTGGCCGACCGCCCGAACGGATCGGTAATTTTGGTGATCTTCAAGCCGTCGCTGATCAGACCGTAGGTGAACATGGTTTGCTGGCCGAGCGCATCGGTGATCGCCAGAATTTGCGCTGACGAGGGCGCGTAGTTAATCGTGATCGTGTTGCCTTGGGGATCGACGCGCCTGGTCAAATAGAGATTCATTCCGCCGCCCGCGTTATTGTCGTAGGTTTCAATCATGCCATCGGCCAGGGTCAATTGATAATAGTTGGGACGAATCAGGCCATAGGTGGTCAGCGCCTGCAGCACGGCCTGGGTGGTGGGATGCGGCACGAACGTCAGCACTTGGCCATTCGAGTTTTGGACCAAGGAACTGCTCTGGCTGTAGCTCAGGTAACGTTCCAATCCGCCCCCCGGCAGGTAGCGCACCGCCTCAGCCTGTGCCGTGGCTGGGCCTGCCGAAAAGTAAGAAAGCCAATTCATCGTCCAGCCGGGGCCAAAGTTGGAATACGGCGGAACGCTTGGCTGATCGGTGTCCCGCTGATTATAGTTCAGGGTAAACGCCATCGGCTGGCCACGGGGCGGATTGTAGCTGACGGGCGTATCGGTAAGATTGATCCCGGCCAACAGCTTGCTGAATGCGTAAGTCGTCATGGGCGCGCCGTTGCAGTTGCCGGAAGCGCAGCTGGTCGTTGGGCAGGGCGGTCCATCCGGCAGGTTGCTCAGAGTCTTGACGATTGGAACGGTCCAGTGATAGACCGCATGCAAATACACCGTCGCCGGAATGTGCAGGAACGTCCACAGATAGTCGTAAACGAGATCGTTCGTGACGGCGATCGGATAAGTGCTTGGGAGTCCT
>CATPCN010000391.1 GCA_955652855.1 uncultured Chthoniobacterales bacterium
CCCGTATTCGCGAGAAACGGGCCGCAGCCCCGCAGGTCCAGGCCGATTTCCAGGAAGAAAAAAGCGTTCATCTGCTTAACAAACCAATCACCAGCTCCGGCAAAATGTGGTTCCAGGCGCCGAACAAGTTCCGGCGCGAAGCAAAAGGCAATTCGCCCAGCATCACCGTGAGCGACGGACAACAGCTTTGGATTTATTATCCGAAGTTTCAATCAGCCGAGCATTACTCGTTAGGCAAACGCTCGCCGCTCGACGCCGGCATCGCTGCCATCACCGCCGCGCTCAATTTACAAAACATTGAGTCCACTTATCACATCGCCGCCACCAAAAAGGAAAAGGGCTACGAGCTCGATCTTGTTCCGCGCGTCCCCTCGTTGAAGCGGCTGCTCCAGCGTTTCAACATTACGATCAACGATCAGCTGCAAGTCGAGCGGACGGAAATGCTTCAGCCAAATGGCGACCGGATCGTGACGATTTATGCAAACGAAACGCGCGCGCCGATTCCTGGATCGACATTCGAATTTACGCCGCCAACCGGCACAGACGTAACGACACCGCTGGGCCACTGAAGTTTCTCGACTCCCTCGCTCGCGGTGGCTAGAACGAGCGAACGAACGCCATGAGCCTGCGAAGAATTCTTCTCGTCTTCGCAATTGCGATTTTTGTCGGTCAAACTGTTCGCGCGCAGTCGGGCTCGACCGAATCGGATGCGACGATCATTTCGCACATCCCGCGGCAACGGGTTACTTCGCAAGGTATCGTCGCCATCGGCTATAGCCAGCGGCGGCAGATTCTCGAGATCGAATTCACGAACGGCGCAATTTATCGCTACCTGGAAGTGCCGGCCTCGGTTCATCGTGAGTTGATGTCGCACGATTCGAAGGCGCATTATTACGACGAGAACATTCGCGGCAAATATCGTTCTGTGCACGTTCGACCGAGAGCGCAATGACTCGTGAGCGCGAACTTCCCCGGCGCCAGATTTTTGTCCTGACGCCCGAGGAAAAAAGGACGGTCGCATTTATCTTATGCGCGATCGTTCTCGGCCTCGCCGCGAAACATTACCGTAACGCGCATCCGCAACCGCCGGTTAAGATCGACAAGAAATATTCCTACTCACGCGCCTATCGACTTTCGCCTTCGCCAACTGCGGCACCCAAATAAACCGCGCCCATCCGTCTACTTTATTTCCAGCACCTTCATTGCGGCATTGCGCCCAGGAATGCCACTGACCGCGCCGCCACGTATCGCGCTCGACCCGCAGAGAAACACATTTTCAAATTCTGTTTCGACGCCCCACGTACCGGCTTGTTCTTTTGTCGGCGCAAAAGGAAACGTCGGCGCGTCGTGAAAAATATTGCCGTGATACATGCCTAACGATTCCTCGATGTCGACGGGGCTCTTGCTTTCGATGCAGAGATTGCCGTTGCGCGCGACGGCGAGACAATCTTCGAGCGGCTCTTCCAGCCACTGGTTCATGCTCTCAAGAAATTTCTTTTCCGCCTGTTTGCGCATTGTCTCATTATCTTTCGCAAACAAACTCCACGGCGTATCGAGTCCGAACAGCGTCATGGTGTGAAAACCCTGTGACCGCAGCTCCGGCGCGAGAATGCTGTCGTCGGTGAGCGTGTGGCAGTAGACCTCGCACGGCGTTTTGTCCGGCAGCCGCCCTCGCGACGCTTGCTCGTAGCTCATATTCATTTGTTCGTAACCTTCGTCGCTATGAAACGTTCCGCAGAACGCGTCGGCGGCCGGATATTTTTTCGCCTTCAACTTCGGCAACCGGCGCAGAAGCATGTTGATCTTGAACACGGAGCCTTCATCCGTCGCACCCGGCTGATACGGACTCTTCGTAAACTTCGCCAGCACGTTCCGGCCGAAGTTTATCATAAGAAATCGCGCCTCGACCGTCTGCCGTTTTCCCTCGAGCTCGAACTCCACGCTTCGTGTGCTCTTTTTCAGATCGAGCGCGCGAAGATCGACATTTGTTAGGAACTCAGCGCCGGCTTTGCGCGCGGCGTGCTCCAATTCGCGGGCGACAGTGCCCATCCCGCCGACCGGCACTTTCCATTCGCCCGTCTTACTGCCAATGAGGTGATAAAGAAAACACCGATTCTGCAAGAGCGACGGATCGTGCGAATGAGTGAAGACACCAATCTTGCCGTCAGTGAGAACGAGGCCGCGCAACAAATCATTTTGCAAATAACGTTCGATCGCGCGTCCGAGCGGTTCTTCCGCCAGACTGCGCCACGCTTCGCGCGAGACATCATCAACGTCGAACCGGCGCTTGAAATCTTCTCTCGCGACGAGCGGCTCGAGCATGCTGTCCCAAGAGTGTTCGGCGAAGACACGAGATAGATTGTAAAACTTTTTCATCTGCTCGTGCTCGGTCTCGCTTCCGGTAAGATCGACAATCGACTGCCGACTCACCTCTTCGTCGACATTGCTCAAGAGCAATCCGCTGTGGCGTCCATCCTTCACGTAAGGCGTGAACGACCCGGTCGCGCGTCTGCGAAGCTCGAGGTTCAACCCAAGATCGCGAATGATTTTCTCCGGGAACAGACTAACGAGGTACGAATAACGCGACAACCGTGCGTTGTAGTCGGGAAAAACTTTCTGCGAAGTTGTCGCGCCGCCGATGTAATCGTTCTTCTCCAGCAGCAAGACACTCAACCCCGCTCGCCCCAGATAAGTCGCGGCGACCAGGCCGTTGTGCCCGGCGCCTAGGATGACCACGTCGTAGTGAGATTTCATCTTCGCCGTGCAACGTTAGCAGTGCGAAGCGATCGCGAAAGCGAATGGTGAGAGACAAGTGCAAGTGCGCTTCTGCATCGGTACTTTCCAAGCAGAGAGGCTTGGATGAAGGTCCTGCCGGGAGACAAGCAGTTTGAACTCGAAGAATTTTTTCGCCGAACTGAAACGGCGCAACGTCTACAAGGTCGCCGGCGCGTACGCGGTGGCAGCGTGGCTGTTGATTCAGGCGGCTTCGATTGTTTTTCCTGCGTTTGAAGCGCCGGCCTGGGTGATGAAAGTGGTGATTGCATTTGTGGTGCTCGGGTTTCCTGTGGCCCTGACTCTCGCATGGGCATTCGAGATGACGCCGCAAGGAATGAAACGCACCGAGAACGTTTCGCCGGACGAGTTCATCCCGCAATGGAGTCGGCGGAAGTTCGCCGCATTGATCTTAAGCCTCGCGCTGATCGCCGCCGGTCTGCTGTTATTCCAGGTTTTGCGCACCAAACCGGCGCCCGGGGTCGCAACTGCTAACGCGTCGCAGAAATCGATCGCGGTTCTGCCGTTCGAAAACCTGAGCCACGATCCAGACAACGCCTATTTTGCCGATGGGATTCAGGAAGAAATTCTGACGCGGCTCGCGAAGATCGCGGATTTAAAAGTGATCTCGCGCACTTCCACACAGCAATATCAGAGCAAGCCTGGCAATCTCCACGAGATCGCGAAGCAACTCGGTGTGGCGAACATCCTCGAGGGTAGCGTGCAGAAAGCTGGGGATTCCGTGCGCGTCAATGTCCAGCTCATCCAGGCAGCCAGCGATTCGCATCTTTGGGCCGACACCTACGACCGCAAGCTGATCGATATCTTCGGGGTCGAGAGCGAAGTCGCCAAAGCAATCGCGGCGCAGTTGCAAGCGAAGCTGACCGGCCGCGAGCAACAAGCCTTGGCTGTTAAGCCGACAAACAATGTAGAGGCGTACGACGCCTATCTCCGGGGATTGGCTTTTGAAGCGCGCAGCGGGAATCTGTTAGTCAATGGACAGAAGGCCGCCGGTTTCTACGAGCGATCGGTGCAACTTGACCCGGCTTTTGCGCTAGCCTGGGCCCGACTTTCTCGGGTGGAATCGTTGCTGTATTTCAACGGTACGGCCGCCGCCCGGGAGGCGGCGGAGCGTGCTTTAAAAGCCGCGCAAAAACTCCAACCAAACGCGCCCGAAACATTGCTCACGCTGGGTTATTATCAGTATTGGGTGCTGTGGGAGTACGAGCTTGCCAAAGTAACTTTCGGGCTGGTCCGGAACGCTTTGCCGGAAAGCAGCGACGTGGCGGCAGCACTCGCCAAAATAGCACGACGACAAGGCCATTGGGATGAAAGCATTGGCTACGCGGAACAAAGTCTCGTGCTTGATCCGCGCAATAGCGGATGGGTAAGTGACCTGGCATGGACTTACTCAATGCTTCGGCAATTCCCGGCGGCGCTGAAAGCGTACGATCGAGCGCTGGACATCGAACCAAATGACCCGGACCTGATTGCAGAAAAGGCCGCGATTTATCAAGCCGAGGGTGACTTAGAACAAGCCGGGAAATTGCTCGCAGGAGTAGATGCTCGCACTGCTCCTTTGATTGCCTTCGAAACCAAAATTACGCAATTGTTTCTGGAGCGGCGCTACGGCGAGGCGATTCGACTGCTTAAAATCCGGCTCACTGAATATCACGAGCTCGGCGACGCCGAAAGGGCCTTTGAACAACAGCTGCTGGTTTTCGCTCAGCGGTTTGCAGGTGATACTGCAGCCGAGAAATCTACTGCTCAAGAAGCGCAGCGTACGCTCGAAGCGCTCTGCAAGAAGGACCCAACTAGGGCGTCTCTGACGGCGTTGCTTTCGCAAGCCTACGCCGCGCTTGGTGCGAAGAATGAAGCGCTGAGGGAAGCTGAGCACGCAGTCGCGCTGCTGCCAAGTGCAAAAGATGCAGTGGACGGGCCGGGATTCGAAGAGAATTTAGCGCTCGTAGAAGTCAGCGTCGGCGAGACTGGTCGGGCGATTTCGAGGCTGCATCATCTTTTAGAGATCCCGCATAACAGTTTCCTGTACAACACTGCACCGATTACGCCGGCGTTTTTACGACTCGATCCGATATGGGATCCTCTACGGAACGATCCGCGCTTCCAGAAGCTCTGCGCGGAGAAGCAGCCGTGAACCCGCGCAACTTCTTCGCCGAGCTGAAGCGGCGCAATGTTTACAAGGTGGCGATCGCCTACGCGGTTGTCGGCTGGTTGTTGATTCAAGTTGCGACGCAGGTCTTTCCATTTTTTGAAATTCCAAACTGGGCGGTGCGGCTGGTCGTGCTGCTGCTGATCATCGGATTTCCGGTGGCGCTGGTTCTGGCCTGGGCCTTTGAGCTGACGCCGGAAGGAATCAAGCGCGCAGAGGATGTTTCAGAGGCTGAAGCGTTCTCAAGCAGGAAACGAGGCAAATGGATGATCGCAGTCGTCGTGGTCGCGATGGCTGCGCTCGCGTTGCTGATTATGCAATTAGTGAAAAACCGGAGCCGGTCGGCCAGCGTGGAAATTCCCTCGAACAACGCAATTCCGCAGAAAAGCATCGCCGTCCTCCCTTTTGACAATCTGAGTGGCAACCCTGAGAACGCATACTTCACTGAGGGCATCCAGGAAGAGATTCTGACGCGTCTGGCCAAGATTGCCGATCTCAAGGTGATCTCGCGCACGTCCACCGCGCGCTACAAGAGTTCTCCGGACAATTTGAAGGAGATTGCCAGGCAACTCGGCGTTTCGAACATCCTTGAAGGCAGTGTGCAACGCACCGCCGATCAAGTGCACGTCAACGTGCAGCTAATCAAAGCGGCGAGCGACGCCCATCTTTGGGCGGAAGTTTACGATCGGAAGTTAACCGATATTTTCGCAGTCGAAGCAGAGATCGCGAAAACGGTGGCGGACACTTTGCGAGCGAAACTCACCGGCCCTGAAGAGCACGCGCTTTCTGCGTATCCCACCGACAATCCAGCGGCTCATCAGCTTTATTTGAAGGGGAGATATTTCTGGAATAAGCGCAC
>CATPCN010000392.1 GCA_955652855.1 uncultured Chthoniobacterales bacterium
CGCATGCCGCGCGTCACCACGGCGAGGCAGCTAAACATCATGAGGTCGGACAACACGAAAAAGCGGTCCATCATGCACGCACCGCAAGGGGAGCCTTCTCTTTCTTTCCCGCGATAACGTACGGGTTGCCGGTCACGCGTGGCAGATCCTTCAACAAGGAAACCGCTGCATCACCAAGATGGACGGTCTTTGCGCCGGTCTTGCTGTCGGGTAGCCGCAGCTCTTTTTGGTCCAGATCCACGTGTCGCCATTCGAGAGTCTGAATCTCAGACAGGCGGCATCCCGTCAGGAGCAGGATCCGGAAGGCAGCAACGGCATATATCGTCTCGGTTTCGTTCACCTCGGCAGCTGTTAGCGCCTGTCCGAGACGTTGCAGTTCCTTCGGCGAAAGGAACCTCTCGCGCTTACGTTCTGTATAGCGTTCGATATCTTTGCAGGGATTGGTGTGCTTGTTCCGCATCCCCCAAGTTTCCGCCAGACTCATCATTTTCGACAGGACGCCGAGGGTGCGGTTTGCTTGGATAGGGGATATGGGACAAAGTCATCAATCTCTCAAATCTTAGACTTTGCATTTACTCTTTATGAAACCCGATATCTAGCGGGATTGCTTTTGACCGAGTTGGACGACATTTCCATTAAATCGCGGCTCGCAATAACTAGCCCATGCATCCATAAGTTTGCGCCGCTTCTCCAGCGCGTCGCTCCGCCGGTAGGCTTGTTCTGCCTTGTCGCCGATGACTTGCGACAGTGCCATCTCGGCAATTTCGCGCGGAAAGTTGGAGACATTCCCCGCCCAATCACGGAAGCTGGAACGGAAGCCGTGAACGGTGGCATCGTCGACCTTCATCCGCCGCTTTCACTGCACCTCCCGCGATGGGTGCTCGGGCTACGTTGCCGACGACACTCGATAAACTCAGTAGTTCTCGGAGGTTGAGAGATGCGATCGAACTGGATTTTCGCGGTTGGTATCGGATTAGCAATGTCATGCTTACCGGCAATAGCGTCGGATCGGTCGGATAGGATAGCTTGCACCCAAGCAGATCGGCCCGACGCCAAGTTAGCGGCTTGTACGCGATTGCTTGAAACCGGAAAGCTGACGAATCAGGACCGTTCTAAGGTTTACTACGCCCGAGGCATTGCATGGGCAGAAGGTAACGACGAGCCAAGCCGCGCAATCGCCGATTACAACGAAGCTCTACGTCTTAATCCGAATTACTTCGATGTTTATAACAGTCGAGGCATCGCTTGGTTAAGAATGGGAGAGTTTGATCACGCCCTTTCTGATTTCAATCAGAGCATTTTGCTTGCCCCGCAAACTGCGGAAAACGCGATTTTATACAACAATCGAGGCAACGTTTGGCTCGAACAAAAGCGCGAATTCGAACGCGCCATTGTCGACTACAACAACGCTATCCGGCTCGACCCGAAAAATTCAAACGCCTACAATGGTCGGGGGACTGCTTGGAAGGAACTGGGCCAACTAGATCGGGCTATTGCAGATTACACTGATGCAATTCGTTTTTCACCAAAATTCGAGAAAGCCTACGCAAATCGAGGTGAAAGTTGGAGATTAAAGGGTGATCTAGATCGCGCCCTCGCTGATCAGGATAGGGCAGTTGCCCTAAACTCCAAGGCAAGTATTGCCTATGTTCTTCGTGGCGACACCCGCCGTTACAAAGGGGACTTTGCTGACGCTATTGCAGATTATCAGCGCGCCCTTGAAAACTCGCCCGGCTTGGTAACAGCGCTTACCGGGCTCGGACTAACTTTCGAGAAAATGGGAGATTTGACGAATGCTCGCGTCAAATTTGAGCAGGCTTGCTCGTATGAAAATGCGGACCAGCGCTTTACCATTCCAACGCCGTCTGCGTTCGAAACTTGTCGCGCTCGGCTTGCCGCGATTAATTCGGGCGTCGCCCAGCCCACGATTCCGATCTCGTTGCCGAAGGCAACATCGACGACCTCGATTCCAACTCCTTCGGTAACCATTCCAGTTGTCTCGCCGACGACGGCCGTCGCTATTCGAGGCCGCAGGGTCGCCCTCGTCATTGGTAATTCCACCTATAAAAACGTGCCGACGCTTGCGAACCCTCTGCGTGACGCGGACGCCATCTTCGGTACTCTAAAGGCTATCGGCTTTGCGACGGTAACGTTGATCAAGGATGGGACACGTGAGGCGCTTATCGAAGCGCTCAGAAAGTTTGCGGAAGATGCTGAAAAAGCCGATTGGGCCTTGATTTATTATGCAGGTCACGGGATGGAAATGAACGGGGTCAACTATCTAATTCCTGTCGATGCAAAGCTAGCCACCGACCGCGATTTACAATTTGAAGCAGTTCCCTTGGAGCAGTTGCTAATTTCGGTCGAGGGCGCAAGGAAGCTCAAATTAATTTTGCTGGATGCCTGCCGCGACAATCCGTTCGCACCGACCATGCGGCGCACTGCTACTCCGGAAATCGTCGCCACAGCAAGGGCTCCCGGTGCGACCATGGGAATGCGCTCGATCGGGCGCGGACTGGGAGAGGTAAAGGTGTCCGGCGGGACACTCGTC
>CATPCN010000393.1 GCA_955652855.1 uncultured Chthoniobacterales bacterium
GTCATGGACCGTGGCCTGTGGCGCTACAGCCGGCATCCCAACTACTTTGGTGAATGCTGCGTCTGGTGGGGCTTCTATGCGATCGCGCTCGGCGCCGGCGGGTGGTGGACAGCGTTCTCGCCGATCGTGATGACGGTGCTGCTGCTCAAGGTGTCGGGCGTAGCGCTCCTCGAGAAGGATATCGGCGAGCGCCGACCGGCCTATCGCGACTACGCGGCCCGAACGAACGCCTTTCTTCCAGGACCGCGGCGGGAGGTCTGATGCGATCGCCGCTCGCCGCCTCTGCTTCGCGTCGACCGGCGGCGTGCCGCAGGGCAGTGGGTGGCCCCCGAAGCGCCCGCGCGTGGCGGCTGCCCTACGAACTTACGTGAGAACGCGATGAACGCCAGACAGCTATTGGTTTCCCTGCTCTTTCTATCCGGCTGCCAAAGCGCGCCGCCCCCGCCGCTCGCGCTGGTCCCGCGCGTGGATCTTCCGCGCTTCATGGGCGACTGGTACATCATCGCGTCCATTCCGACCTTCATCGAGCGCGGCGCGCACAACGCAGTCGAGTCGTACGTTCTGGCGGCTGACGGTACGATCGAGACGACGTTTACGTTCCGGGCCGGCGGGTTCGATGGTGAACCCAAGCGCTACACGCCGCGCGGCTACGTTGTCGACCGTGCGTCGAATGCCATCTGGGGCATGCAGTTCGTCTGGCCGGTGAAGTCCGACTACCGCATCGCGTACCTCACGCCCGACTACAACCAGACGGTGATCGCGCGCGAGAAGCGCGATTACGTCTGGATCATGGCGCGGACGCCGCAAATCTCCGACACCGATTACGAGCGCATCCTGCACTTCATTGCAGCGCAAGGCTACGACATTTCGAAGATCGCCAAGGTCCCGCAGCGCCCGCAAAACAACCGCTCCGCCCGAACGAGAGACGCATCGTGACGACCGGGCGCCTTGCCACCGCGCTCCGGCGCTGGATCGACAGCAGTGCGGCCGCAGCGCCGACTACCGCCGAAATGAAGCGTCGCATCGACTGGCCCCGCGTGGTGCCGTTCGTGATTTTGCACGCCGGCTGTCTCGGCATGCTATGGACGGGGACGAGCGCGGTCGCGGTCGTCGTCGCAGTCACGCTGTTCGCGCTGCGCATGTTCGCAGTGACCGCCTTCTACCACCGCTACTTCTCGCACCGCGCCTTCCGAACGTCGCGCGTGGCGCAATTCGCCTTCGCCGTACTCGGTGCGTCGGCGGTCCAGCGGGGACCGCTGTGGTGGGCTTCGCACCATCGGCATCATCACGCGCACGCCGACCGGCCAGCGGACAGCCATTCGGCGCGCGAGCACGGGTTCCTCTGGAGCCATATCGGCTGGTTTCTCGCGCGCGAGAACTTCGCCGCGAGGCTCGATCTCGTGCCGGACCTCGCGCGCTATGCCGAGTTGCGCTGGCTCGATCGCTTCGATGTTGCGGTCCCCGCGCTGCTCGCGGTGGCGCTCTACGGCCTTGGCGCGTGGCTCGAGCAGACTGCACCCGAGTTTGGAACGAGCGGTGCGCAGCTCGTGGTGTGGGGTTTCTCCATCTCGACGGTCATCCTCCACCACGCAACGTTCACGATCAACTCGCTCGCCCACCGCTTCGGCACCCGGCGCTACGCCACGCGAGACGACTCGCGCAACAACCTGTGGCTCGCGCTTTTCACTTTCGGCGAGGGTTGGCACAACAACCATCACCGTTTTCCAGGCGCGGCCCGCCAGGGGATCCACTGGTGGGAAATCGACGTGAGCTACTATGGGCTCGTCGTCCTGACCGCGATGGGCGTGATCTGGGACCTCCGGCGGCTGCCGGTCACCGCGCGCCAGAATCGCCGATGAAGATCGCGATCATCGGCAGCGGAATCGCCGGCAATGTCATCGCGCACCGGCTTCACCGCGAGCACGATGTCACGGTGTTCGAGGCAGCCGGGCACGTCGGTGGCCACAGCCACACTCACAGCGTGGAGCAGGCGGCGCGGCGTTATGAGGTCGACACCGGATTCATCGTTTTCAACGACCGGACTTACCCGAACTTCGTCGCACTGCTCGCGCAGCTCGGCGTTGCGTCGCAGAAAAGCGACATGAGCTTCTCGGTCCGCTGCGAGTCGACCGGGCTCGAGTACAACGGCACGACGCTCAACACGCTGTTCGCGCAGCGCGGCAACCTCGTGCGGCCCTCGTTCCTCGGCATGGTCCGCGACATCCTTCGCTTCAATCGCGAGGCGCCGGCACTGCTCACCGAGGAAGGTGGCGACCTACCGCTCGGCGAGTTGCTCGGGCGCGAACGTTACGGCCGCGCGTTCATTGAGCACTACGTCGTGCCGATGGGTGCAGCGATCTGGTCGACCGATCCCGTGACGATGCTAGCGTTCCCAGCCCGATTCTTCGTGCGCTTTCTGCATAACCATGGGATGCTCGCCATCAATGACCGTCCGGTCTGGCGCACGGTGAGCGGCGGGTCTGCGCGCTACGTCGACATGCTTACCGCACCCTTTCGCGAGCGCATCCGTTTGAATACGCCCGTGGAGTGGATCCGGCGATCCCCGGGATGCGTGCTCGTGAAGGCGCGCTGGCACGAGGCCACCCGCTACGACGCCGCGTTCGTTGCCTGCCACAGCGACCAGGCGCTCGCGCTGCTCGCCGACGCGAGCGGGCCCGAGCGCGACGTGCTGGGCGCGATCCGGTATCAGCGCAACGACGCGACGCTTCACACGGACATTCGCATCCTGCCGAAGCGGCGACTCGCGTGGGCGGCGTGGAATTACCACGTGCTGCCGGAACGCGGCCCAGTCGCCCTCACCTACAACATGAACATCCTGCAGCGCCTCGACGCGCCGGAGCCGTTCCTTGTATCGCTTAACTGCGGCGAGGCGATCGACCCGGCGCGCGTCATCAAACGGATGGTTTATCACCATCCGCTGTTCACGCGCGAAAGCATCGCCGCGCAGGCGCGGCACGCCGAGCTCAATCGCAGCCGGCGCACATATTACTGCGGAGCGTACTGGCGAAACGGTTTCCACGAGGACGGCGTCATGAGCGCTCTCGATGCGCTGCGCCACTTCGACGACGATCTCGTCGCGGACCGCAGACGCGCGGCGTGAGCCCACGAAGCGTGCAAGATGTCTGACTTTCTCTACTACGCACAGCTCGTACTCGAGGGAGCGGTTGGAATGCTCGGCATCAGGACGTACGAGGAGCCTCGCCATATCGTCGTGGACGAGCTTCCCGGCGGAATCGAGGTGCGCCGATACGAGCCTCGGCTCGGCGCCGAGGTGACGATGAACGGTCTCGCCGACCGGGCGGGTGCCGATCGCGCGTTTTCGGTTCTCTTCGCCTACATCGCCGGCGCCAACCGCGGCGGCGACGGTGCCGAGAAGATTGCGATGACGGTTCCCGTGGAGACGAGACGGCGTGGCGAAGGGATTGCGATGGCCGTTCCGGTGGAA
>CATPCN010000394.1 GCA_955652855.1 uncultured Chthoniobacterales bacterium
CCATAAACCGGCACGCGCGCGCCGGAGGAGTTGTTTGCGATCATTCCGCCGAGTGTCGCGCGCGAGCTGGTGGCAACGTCCGGCCCGAAACAGAAACCGTGTTGTTTCAGAAACGCGTTCAGTTGATCGAGCACGACACCGGCGCCGACGCGGACGCTTCGTTGTTCAAGATCGAGATCGGTGATTTGTCGATTGTGACGCGAAAAATCGACAATCAATCCTTCACCGATGGCATTGCCGACGAGACTCGTGCCCGCGCCGCGCGGCGTAATCGAAATGCCGGCATCCGCCGCCGCGGTGATGACCGAGCTTGCTTGTCGCGCGCTTCGTGGAAACGCCGCGCCGACAGGTTCGATTTGATAGATCGACGCATCGGTGGCGTAGAGCTGACGCGTAAGGTTATCGAAGCGCACATCGCAATCCGCGGCGGCAAGCGCCTTTTGTTGCACCAAAGTCATCTCAGTATTGGTGAGAGAGTGTAACCCGCCGGTTTACAACGTCAGATAGAAAGTAAGAGGCAATTGATGGCAGATGAAATGCTCTCAATCCGCCGAGCGAATGAACATCAACGTCAAAACGAAGATTCGTTACAAGGGACAGGAGTACTCGAGCCCGGATGAATTGCCGCCGGAAGTTCGTTCAAGCTACGAGAAGGCGCTGGCGGGCGCCGCCAAAAGCAAGATCGTGATCAACGGGCGGGAATTCGGCAGTGAAAACGAAATGTCTAACGACATGCGAAACTTCTATGATGACATGATCAACGTCGTTCAAAATAACGGCGAAGTGACGCTTCCCATTGTCAGCCGTTCATCCAATCCGCTGATCACGAGAGGGCAGATGAAGTTGATATTGCTCGTCGCCGGCGCTCTGATTCTTGCTGCTTTGGTGATCGCGGCGAAGTCGATCAGCTGAAGAAATTTCGCTGCACAGTTTGGTTTTCAGGGGGCGTCGGCACTTCGCGCGCCACGGAGTGGATTGACTATGCCTTTACACCCGATAATCGTTGAAGTTATAACGGCTCCAGCAATCATTAAAAGAAATGTCTCTCATACCGAGCGAATCGCACAGCTTTCCGGAGCCGTTGGGGGCAGACGTTAGGCCTGCACGCCGCTTGAAGGGTCGCGACCGCCCTTGCTCTCCGCCACCGAAGCGCGAAAATTCGCGCGCGCCAGATATCGTCGAGCCGAAGAAATCGGCCCCGAACAGACTTAGCCAAATCTCTCGTCGTCGTCGGATCAAGCTTGTCCGCTTTATTATTTTCGAAAGCGTTGCGCTGGTCGACCTGAACTGTCGATCCAGCTTGCTCCGCTTGATTTTTGCCTAACGACAACGGGTTCAGGAAGCGTGGTCGGCCTGGAGGGCGTTAGTCTTCGGACGCGACCGTTGCCAGGTGTTACTTTCGAGACGCGGTTCCGCCGCCACTTCCGCGAACAAGGCGCTGAAGATGTCTGGGAATTCTCGTTGACGGTTTGGGAATAACAATCCCTTCCGAGATTGCCTTTTCGCTGGATTTGCTTCATGACGAGCGAGTCTTATGGCGTCATCATCCACGCGAGTTTTCATGGTTCGACATGGCGCGACTGTTTTGAGCGCTGAAGATCGATTTGCCGGCGCGACTGACGTAGCGCTTTCCGAGGAAGGCCGCGAGCAAACGCGGCGCCTGGCGGAGCGATTGAGCGGCGAAAAGATCGCCGCAGTTTTCGCATCACCGCTTGGCCGCACCGTGGAAACCGCGAACATCCTGGCCGGACCGCACAAACTCGATGTGCAAACGCGCGATGGGCTTCGCGAAATTTCGCACGGGCGCTGGGAACAAATGACCCGGCGCGAAGTTGAGGAAGAATTTCCGGAGGAAGCGGCGGAGTGGGAAAAGGACCCGTACACATTTGCGCCCGTGGGTGGCGAGAGCGGTTTGGGCGTGACGGCGCGCGCATTGCCGGCCTTGATCGAACTCGTGCGCGAACATCCCGGCAAAAATATTTTGGTGGTGTCCCACAAAGCCACCATTCGGCTTTTGCTCAGCTCGCTTCTCGGGTTCGATCCGCGTCGTTATCGGGATAATCTCGATCAAAAACCAGCGGCCCTAAACATTGTCGATTTTCGCGACCCGGTGCGCGCGCGACTCACGTTATTCAACGACACTTCGCATTACGACAAAGCGGGCAGAGCGATCCCGGAAGTACCGCAGGGCCAATTGTCGAAGTGGTGGAGCGCGCGCGGGAAATCCTAAAAAATTCCGAGCGCTGCTCGTTTCGGGGTTGTCGTCATTAAAACCGACAAGAGCAAGTCATCTGGGAGTGACGATTGAAGAACGTATGGATTCGTCGGACGCAAAAACGCGCGAAGTGATCGTTATCGGCGGCGGAATCGCGGGACTTTCCGCTGCGATTTATCTACTTAATCGTCGCGGTCTCGCCGAAATGTTTGGCGAGATCAGTGAGATGTTCGTCGAGATATTTCGTTGGCCCAAAAATCTGACACATGAGACGAAACACCGGATTGGAGACAGTGGCGTCCTCGGTGAGCGAGACCTCGGAGCCATCAGCTGTCGGTCTAATGTCGTAAGTCCACGAACCGCTGAATGGTCCTTTCGCGTCGCCCACCGTGCGAACGAGATGATTCGGCGGCGTGCTTTCCGTCGTGATGATGGTAATGACCGTGTCGCCGTCCAGCGTTTGGCGGCTTGCTTCCTTGCCATCGATCGGCGGGAGCATCTCGATCTTCTTCACGCCAGGATTCCAAGAAGGCATGTTCGGCAGATCGGCCAGCACCGCGAAAACATTGTCAGGCGTTTGTTTCAAAATGATTGAACGCGTGAGGGTGTGTTGCGCAGGCAGGGCGAAGCCGATGGCCAGAGCGATCACGATCAAGACCACGATTAAGATCAAGATGCGAAGAATCCATTTCATGGCGGAATAGTGACGCGACCACGGCGGCGAAACGAGAACAAAATCAGCGCCGGCCGTAGCAGTGCCTGTCCATCAATTGCGCGAACATGGACCAGGAAATCTTGCACCCGGTCTTTCGTTTTCCGCCGTACCACTTGAATGAACCGCGGCCGATGATGACTGTGCCGATCTTTTCTTCATCGGCGAAGATGTTCAGATAAAGCGCGCTGCCGGCTTTGGCCAGCTCCTCCACCTGCAAACGCGCTTTGACTCGATGTTTTCGTTCCAGCGTTTTCTTTTTCCTCCGCATTCTCGCGCAACAATGCGCGATTGAGATTAGAACCGATCAGGGTGCGTGACAAAATTTATGTCGATCTTTCCGGCTGGTCATTCTTGCGGCGGGATGTTGAGATGAGCGCCATGGATGACATCGCATTTTAACCGGCCCGCGTCTGCGCCGTTGATCATCGGAGCCACCGGCGGATCCGGCACGCGCGTTGTGGCACGTCTCGCGCGCCACGCCGGTTACGATCTCGGCACGAATCTAAATGAATCGGAAGATGCAATAGCGTTCCGTCCATTCCACGAGAACTGGATCAACCGGTTTGTCGCGGCGCAAGATCGACATAAACCGTTTTCGAAAAAAAAAAGTGATCGAATGGCGAAGGATTTTAAGCAAGCGATTGCAAATCACGGTTGCGCTGGAGAACGTTGGGGTTGGAAGGCGCCGCGCACCATTTATCTGCTGCCGTTTTTGCACGCGCAGTTTCCCGGTTTGAAATTCATCCATGTGATTCGCGATGGTCGCGACATGGCGTTCTCGAAAAATCAAAATCAACTGCGCAAGCATGGCCGCGCGATTCTGACGTTGACCGAACGCTGGTCCTACCCAAAGCCCGTGCGTTCCATTCTGCTGTGGGAGCGCGTGAATTTACGCGCCGCGCTCTACGGTGAAATGCATTTGCGCGAAAATTATTTGCGGCTGCGCTTCGAGGATCTTTGCCGAGCGTCGATCCAAAACACCCGGCAAATCATGCAGTTCCTTCATGCGAATGTCGATGTGGAGACAATCGCGCGCGCCGAAATTTCGCCGCCTTCTTCGATCGGACGTTGGCAGGAAGAACCGCCCGAGATGTTGGCCGAGATCGAGCAAGCCGCCGCCGTTGCGCTCAAAAAGTTTGGCTACATGGAAAGAGAGCGCAGGCTGCGATCGCTCAGTGTTTAGTTTAGTTCGGCCGTTTGCTTTTAGATCGACAAAAAATTGAGGCTTTTCTCTTGAAAACTTTGCCCCGATATTGAGGTTCAGTTTTTCCGACTATGGATCCTTCTGCTGATCTCACTTCCCACGCGCCCGCGGCGCACGACACACATCACGACGCCGGCCACGAACATCATGAGCTGGGCTTTTGGCGAAAATATATTTTCTCGACCGATCATAAGGTCATCGGAATTCAGTACGGGATTTGTGGGCTGATCTTCTTGCTGTTCGGATTTTCGCTTATGATGTTGATGCGCTGGCAGCTGGCCTATCCGGGCAAGCCGCTGCCGTTCATCGGTCATGCCCTCGGGCGCGTGCTCGGCGACCAGATGAAAAATGGGGTGATGTCGCCCGAGTTCTACAACTCGTTAGGCGCCATGCACGGCACGATCATGATTTTCCTCGGCGTCGTGCCGCTGGCGTTCGCCGCCTTCGGAAATTTTGTCGTTCCGCTTCAGATCGGAGCGCCCGACATGACCTTTCCCAAGATCAACGCGGCGAGCTTCTGGGCGTTTTACGTCGGCGGCATCATCATGCTGGTGAGTTTTTTCGTTCCGGGCGGCGCGGCTAAAGGCGGATGGACATCTTTTACGCCGCTCGCCGTCATAGCCGACAAAGGCGAAGCGTATCATGTCTTTTTTAACGGACAGACGCTTTGGCTGGTCGGCTTTATTTTTCTGATCACGTCGTCGTTGCTCGGCGCGATCAATTTCATCACCACGATTATTCAGTTGCGTGCCAAAGGATTGACCTGGATGCGGCTGCCGTTTTTCGTTTGGGCGCAATTCGTCACCGCTTTTCTGTTGGTGCTTGCCTTTCCGCCGTTGGAAGCCGCGATCGTCATGCAACTGATGGATCGTGTGGCGGCCACCAGTTTTTTCATGCCCGCCGGCATGATTGTGAACGGCGCGCCACTCCACATCAGCGGCGGAGGAAGCCCGCTCCTCTGGCAGCATCTCTTCTGGTTTCTCGGGCATCCCGAAGTTTACGTGTTGATTCTTCCGGGCATGGGCATCGTCGCAGAAATTATTGCAAACAATTCGCGCAAGCCGCTGTGGGGTTACAAATCGCTTGTCTTTTCGGTGCTGGTCCTCGGGTTTTTGTCGTTCATCGTTTGGGCGCACCACATGTACCTGACTGGGATGGGCAGCACCGTGAGCATGTTTTTCCAGGCGACGACGCTGATCATTTCCATTCCGTCGGTCATCATCCTTAGTGCGTTTTTCATTTCGCTCTGGGGCGGCTCGATTCGATTCACCGTGCCGATGCTTTTCGCGACGGCGTTTCTGCCAATGTTCGGCATCGGCGGATTGACCGGAATTCCCCTCGCGTTTAACTCGGCCGATCTTTACTTGCACGACACTTATTACGTGATCGCGCATTTCCACTACATCGTGGCGCCGGGTACAATCTTCGCGCTGTTCGCCGGAATTTATCATTGGTTTCCGAAAGCGACCGGTCGAAAGATGAATGATTTCTGGGGGAAAGTGCATTTCTGGCCTTCGCTCATCTGCATGAACGTGATTTTTCTGCCGATGTTTTTGCAAGGAATGCTCGGCATGCACCGTCGCTGGTACGATGGCGGTCAGGGTTGGACGCTGGCAGCCGAAAAAGTTTGGGGACAAAGCGGTTTCGAATGGAACGTGTGGATTTCGGCTGCCGCATGGATCATGGGGATTGCGCAAATTCCGTTCATCATCAATTTCTTCTGGAGCATCAAACGCGGGCAAAAAGTGAACGACAATCCGTGGGAGGCGACCACGCTCGAATGGACTGCGCCGTCACCGCCACCGCACGGAAACTTCACCACGCCGCCTGTCGCGTATCGCGGCCCATACGAATACAGCGTGCCCGGTCGCAAACGCGATTTCACCATGCAAAATGATCCGATCCGGGAAAGCGAACGAACAGCCGCGCGCGCCGCTCCTCCGCCGGAGCCGGTCGGAGTGCACTAAGTTTAAAGTCCCACGTCGATGGAAATTCCTTACACGGTCAGCACCCGGCCTGACACGGGACTTTGGAACGCGAAGGTCGGCATCTGGCTCTTCCTCGCATCGGAAGTGATGCTCTTCGGCGGACTTTTCTCCGCTTACATTTTCTTGCGACTCGATGCGGAGCCGGGCTTCTGGCCGCACGGATTATTGAACGTGCCCGTCGGCACGATGAATACCGCGATCCTGATCGCATCGTCGGTCACAGTGGTTTTGGCATGGGCGGCGCTGAAAATGAGGCAGTTCACGCGCTACAAAATTTACATGGGCCTTACCATTCTCTGCGGCGTTATCTTTTTGGTGGTGAAGCTCGCTTACGAATGGCCGCAGAAGTTCGAGCACTTCGGCGCTTACATTAAATCGAGCGCGCTCGAAAAGTATGAGCCCTACCTCGGCAATAAACATGCCGCCGAAAAAGGCTTGGCGCCCCGCGTCGAAATCAGCGGCCATTTGCACAATCGCGAAGCGCTCAACGATCCGAACGTCAAAGAATACGAGATTGCGCTAGATCCAGTGAACGCGGACCCGACCAATCCGAAAATGGATCGCCCGCATTTCTTTTACGTTCCGCCCACTGAGAAGATCGCCACGGTCGAGAAGGCAGACGTCGAGTACGCGAATATGTTTTTGCCAAAACACAGCGCGTACTTCGCCAGTTATTTTACAATCACGGGCCTCCACGGCCTGCACGTGCTCGGCGGCGTGATCGTTTTCATTTATTTATGGTTGCCGATCGGCGCGAATCTTTACAAACGCAATCCGGAACATTTGGCCAACCGGGTTGAAGTGGCCGGCTTATTCTGGCACTTTGTAGATCTGGTTTGGATTTTCGTTTTTCCGCTTTTTTATTTGCTCTAAACAATGAATAACCCGCCTGACGTTTCACAAGATCCGAGCGAGCACGAGGAGTACGCGCACAACGTGCAGAAGCACGTGAAAGGATATTTGGTGGTCGGCGCGATGCTGCTCGCCTTCACCGCCATTACGGTCGCGCTTTCCTATGTCGATTTTGGTACGCGCAAGGCGAACATCGCGGTCGCCATGCTGGTGGCGATGTTAAAAGCGGGCTTGGTCGCTGGCATCTTTATGCATTTGGCCGCGGAGAAACGGCTCATCTATCGCGTCCTTCTTTTCACCGGTTTTTTCGTGCTCGGACTTTTCTGGCTCACTTTTCTCGCGTGGTACGATCCGATTACGCATTAAATGTCCCTCAAAGGTTTCCATATCGTTTTCATCGTTTTCTCTACGCTGCTCGCGCTCGGTGTCGGCGCGTGGTGCCTTTGGGTCGATCTCGTGGAAGGCGCGCCAATTTATTTGACGGGCGCGGTTTGTTCGTTCGTCGTCGCGGTTGCGCTGGTCGTTTACGGCGTTTGGTTTTACCGGAAAATGAAACGACTCCGAATCATCACGTGAAAGCGAAAATTATCTCGATCTTGTTATTGTCGATCTTGTCGCCCGTCGGCCAGGCGATGGCCTGCTCCGTTTGCTACACTGGAAAAGTTTCCAAAGTGACCGAGCACATGGCAATCGCCATCTGGGTCTTGATGGGCGCCGTTATGTCGGTGCTCGGCGGAGTGGGCGCGTTCAGTTTTCATCTCTGGCGGCACGCGCACATGCCGCTCGAGCCGCATCAGGAGCTCGCGGAGGAAGACCTGGATCAATATGATTAGCCTGGCGGTGATCAACGAGTTCCTCGGCCAGCCGCCAAACGCTTCCGAGCACGGCTTTCAAATTGATCACATCCTCGAGTTCAGTCACTGGTTCATGGGCGCACTCTTCATCGGGTGGTCCGCTTATTTTGTTTACGTCCTGCTGCGTTTTCGCAAAGGCCGGCATCCAGCGGCCGATCACGAAGGCGTGCGCAGCGGAATTTCCACGCATCTCGAGTTTGCAGTCGTTTTAATCGAGGCCGTTCTCTTTGTCGGGTTCGCCGTGCCGCTGTGGGCGAAGCGCGTGAACGAATTTCCCGAGACGGGTGACGCCATTTTAGTTCACGCCATCGGCCAGCAGTTCAATTGGAACTTCCATCTGCCCGGTCCGGACGGACAATTTGGACGACGCGATATCAATCTGGTCACCAATTCCAATCCGCTCGGTTTGGACCCGAACGATCCGGCCTCGAAAGATGACATCGTTGTTCTGGGAGAGCTGCACATCCCCCTCAATCGGTCGGTCATCGTCGAAGTTTCATCCAAAGATGTGATTCACAATTTCGCTCTGCCGCACATGCGGATCGCACAAGATGCGATCCCGGGTTCAGTGATTCCGATGTGGTTCAAGCCGATCAAGGCCGGCACCTACGAAATTGTTTGCGGCCAGCTCTGCGGTCTCGGCCATTCTGGAATGAAAGGAACGCTCGTGGTTGATTCGCCGGCGGATTATCAAACGTGGCTGAACGAGCGCGTGGAATTGTCCGGGACGCAAAGCGCCCCGGCGCCGGCGCAGCGTCCGCCCGGTGAGCCGCCGGTCGGTCCTACGCCGGGAACAATTGCGCCGCCCGGTGCACCGAAAACGGCGAATCCCAGTGGTGCGTCTGACGGACAGGCTGCGTTTTCCCCGACTCCCGGCGGGTAACAACAAGACCGGAAACCGGAAATCGGGGACCGGAAAGTAGTGCAAAGATCGACATCTCCATTGTCGGCTCGGTGGCTGAATCGTTTCGCGTGGTTGACGGTCGTCGCGACGCTTTTTTTGATTTGCAGCGGTGGCATGGTGACAAGCAAAGGCGTGGGTCTGGCTGTGCCCGATTGGCCGACCACGTTCGGTTACAACATGTTTTTGTTTCCGGTATCGAAGTGGGTTGGCGGAATTTTTTTTGAGCACACGCATCGTTTGATCGCTTCGATCGTCGGATTTCTCACGATCATTCTCGCGAGTTGGTTGTGGAAATCGGAAACGCGACGCTGGGTTCGTAATCTCGGCTGCGCCGCGCTTGGCGCAGTCGTGCTGCAAGGTGTGCTTGGCGGATTGCGCGTCACGATGTTGAAAGATGAGATTGGAATTTTCCACGCCTGCCTCGCGCAATTCTTTCTTGGCATGCTGGTCGTAATTGCGGTCGCACTCTCCAAGGCATGGGAGCAATTTTTCAGAATCGAAAACGTACGACCAGTTGCATGGATTGCGCTCGTGACGACGGCGATCATTTATTTGCAGCTCGCACTCGGCGCCACCATGCGGCACGAACATCGAGGCCTATCGATTCTCGATTTTCCGACGGCGAACGGCGCGTGGATTCCCGATACGAGCGCGCGCGCGCTGGAAAAGATCAACGCATGGCGCGACGCGCGCGGTTTGTCGGACGTGAACGCATTTCAAACCTGGTTGCAGATGGCGCATCGCTTCGTTGCGGTTTTGATCGCCGCCGGCGTGATTACCTTTTGCTTTCGCGTTTGGAAAGATGCGCGGCACATCGCCCTGCTGAGGCGTATGTCGATCTTGTGGCTCGCGCTTTTGTTTTGCCAGGTCACGCTCGGCGCCTGGACGATCTGGAGTAACAAGGCCGCCGACATCGCGACCGCCCATGTCGCGGTCGGCGCAAGCATGTTTGCGATCGGTGTGGCGATCTCGGCTGTTACTCTGCGGCTTCGGCGAACAAATCTGGACGCTCCATCCGAAAACGCGTTCATTGCAGAGAAGGCGCAAGCGATATGAAAACCGCAACACTCGAGACCGCATCGACGCCAGCGTGGCGTGGGCGATTAAACAATCGCGCGGTCTTTGATTTTGCCGAGCTGATCAAAGCGCGATTGACGCTGCTCGTTCTTCTCAC
>CATPCN010000395.1 GCA_955652855.1 uncultured Chthoniobacterales bacterium
CGAAAAATCGACGCGGTGAACAGAAACTTCGTCAGGCGATTTACGATGGCGGGCTGGAACCAAAGATCGTGATGCTCGGTTATCGCTGGGACACACCGGAAATTCTCGCAGCCGCAAACATTGTCGTGATCGCTTCGCGTTGCACGGAAGCGTCACCGATCGTTTTGCGCGAAGCGCTCGCCAGCGGCCGCCCGCTTGTCGCCACGAAAGTCGGCGACATTCCCGAAGTCATTCAGGACGGCGAAAATGGATTGCTCGTTGAGCGAGGAGCCGCGGATGAAATGGCCGCCGCGATCCTGCGATTCATTTCCGATGAAAAACTGGCCGCGCGTTGTGCGGCCAATGGTCTTGCCCTCGCGCGGGAGCGGTTTTCCTTCGATCGCATGATGCAAGCGAAGATGCGCGTCGACGCGACGTTGATCGACGAGCACGATGAAGTCGGAGCGCTTACTTCGAGTGCGACCCCTGCCCTCGTTCAAGAAAGCGAAGAAGTCGCGAGCGGCTTCTGAGCGGCGGCGATCAGGGTACGGCCGAGCAAAATATCCAAGCTGTTCATCGCGCCGACCAGCGGCCGGTTTTGCGCATTGATCGTGCGAAACTTGTGCGCCTCGCGCCAATAAGAAAGCGCTGCAATCAGGCGAATGGGCAGGTAAAACAAAATGAGTGCGATGATCGAGCGGCGCTGATAACGATCGACGCTTAAAACCAAGCGATTGAAACCGGTGTTAAGCAAAGCGTGCGCAAGATAAAACCATCCTATGGGACTGATGTGACCGTACGGGTTGTGGATTTTCTCTTCGCCGACTGCCAAGGGCCCGAACAAATTATGAAAGCCGAAGGTGAGATAACGAAGCCGTGAGCGCAGATTAAGAATGTTCGGAGTGGTGATCACCACCCAACCGCCTGGCCGCAAGACGCGGTAGATTTCGTTAAGGACCGCGCGAAAATTGTTCAAATGCTCGATGGTTTCCACGCAGGTAACGAGCGCAAATTGATTGTCAGTGTAAGGAAGCGACTCGCGATTAAGATCGACAATATCGACACGCTGACTCGGCAATTTCATCAAACGATCCGTGTAATCGCATGCGAAAGGCCGCAGCGGAAATCGCTCGATCACGCGCGCGAGAAGACTTCCCGCTCCGCTTCCGATGTCGAGATAATCGCCTTTCAATTGCTCTCCCATTTTCGCGAGCGCTTCCAGCACGGCCCGATGAATCGCCGGCGTGCTCAGCAACGACGTGGGATTTTTCTTCGAACCAGGTGGACGGCGCATAAGCGTCGATCTTATCAGGCCGACAAATTGATCGCGTCGATCAGCTGACGAAATCGGCCGAAAGCGCGTCGATGCGGTGTCAAGACCAGACGCGGCAACTGCCAGATCTCCGGCTCGTTTTTTTCCTGACGGAGCGCGCCGGTTTGCACGATCGCGCCGGCGCGAACGAGATCGCCGAACTTGTCATTAAGATCGACAATCGCCTCCGGCGAAAGCGCGTGACAAATGCGAATTGCGAGCTGTTCACCCACCCAGCGCGCGGAGTGATAGACCTTGTAGAATTGCAGAATCTCCGCGACCGCTTCATCGACATTGTGCGCGATCTTGAACAAGTAAAAATCTTCCGCCGACACAAACCCGAGCTTAAACAAGTGCTCGGTTAAAAATTTCATCCACGTTTCCCAGTAGTTTCCGTCTGGTTTGTCGAGCAAGACCAATGGAAGCACGCGCGCTTTGCCCGTCTGCATGAGCGTGAGCACCTCGAAGGTTTCGTCCATCGTGCCGAAGCCACCCGGGAAAAGAGCAAAGGCATGCGTCTCTTTCACGAAGTTTAGTTTGCGCGTGAAGAAGTAATTGAAGTTAATCAGCTTCGCGTCGCCGAGAATTGTTTCGTTGGCTTTTTGCTCGAATGGCAATCGGATGTTGAGTCCGAAACTGTGCTCGCGTCCCGCGCCGCGCTGCGCCGCGCCCATCACGCCTTCGCCTCCGCCGGTCACCACCATGTAATTGTGCGCAACAATTTTCCGCGCGAATTCTTCGGCGACTTGAAACTCCGCTTCGCCCGGCGGAATGCGCGCCGAACCGAAGACGACAACTTTTCGGAAGTGCGCGTACGGCGCGAACACTTTGGCCGCGTAGCGCATTTCCTTTAGCGAGCGGTTCATCAGTTTGAGATCCGCCACGCTCATCTTGTCGCGCGCTATTTTTAGCGCGGTCACGATTATTTCCTCGATCAACTCCGGCGATTTGTCCGCGCCCCAATCGGCCACCAGTTGTCGCACGCGCGCATCGAACTCCGCGTCACCGAGCGTCGATTGACGGCGGGTCGGCTGGTTCTGCGTTGTGCCCGCGGTAAAATCTTCCACTGTTCAGTTTGCCTCGCCTTTTACTGAACGCAAAAATTATGCCGCGGGCGCGTTAATAAGATCGACAAGAATTTCGCGCATATTCCGGATGGGAAGCGAATAATGACCGGCGTTGTCGATCAAACGCAGTTGGCAACTCGGAAGATGTCCGGCGACTTCCTGCGCTAGTCGAAACGAAAACGTGCGATCAGTTTTTCCGTGCCACAAACGCACCGGGACACAAACTTCCTTCAGCGGGAAACCCCAGGGTCGCGCATAAATTTCGGCATCGGCCATCACGCCATCGGCCGACGCGCGCCATGCCTGGCGTTGGCTTTCGAAGCAAGCTTCAAAGGCCGCGGCATCGCGGAGCACGTCCGCATCGCACGGCTGCAGCAGCTTCAATAACATTGGTCGCACGCGAATCGGCAGGCGCACGGATGCGAACGGGCGCGCCAGATAAAAAAGTGTTCGCAACAAACGCGGCCGCTTCCCATGCAGTGCGAGCATCCAGCGATAAAGCGTGAGCAAACCTTCATGGTCTTGCAGCTCGTTAATGGGCGGCGCGCCGCTTATCACCGCAATCGCATCGACTTTTTCCGACATGGCCCACGCCGTGACAAATGCGTAAGGCGCTCCTCCGGAAATCGCGAGCACGCGAAATTTTTCCAACCCTAGCTGCTCCGCGATCTCGCGCATGAGCGGCGGCCAATCGAGCAGCGTGCGGTTAGCATGA
>CATPCN010000396.1 GCA_955652855.1 uncultured Chthoniobacterales bacterium
CGGCTCATAGCCAGCTTCTCGAAGCAAAGCCTCGGCTTCTTTAAGGTCCCACGCCTCGAATTCTTGGCGTGCGTCTTCCTTCGCGTTATTGGCTTTAACGTGAGGGTTCTCGATGATTTCGGTCATCCCATTAATTGCGCGGCGAATTTGAATAACCAGTAAATGGCCACGCAGCAACACAGAGCAATAAGAATGATCTGTACTGGTCGGGGAATAGCAATGCCGGCCCACTGAAGGAGCGCGTACACTGCCCATATGATTACGCAAACAATAGCCACCGTGAGGAGGAGGCCCAGAAGGCCGCCGCCACCTGGAGCCACAATGGCCGCGAGTAAGGTGAGTAGGGTTAGCATAGTTTAGGGTTCCTGTTTAGGGTTTTTTGAAGAAATCTTTGAGTTTGGCGGTAGCGCCGTCGAGTATCCCTTTCTTGTAGAGGTAAGCGAGCACTCCTAAGATTGCCGCGATAACTACGACTCCGCCAATAAAACTTAGCATACCCGGAGTTTACGCTTGCGCCCGGTCTTGTCAAGTGTATCCTTTTGATATGCGCGTAGCATTTCTTATCTTGGCGGCCACCGCGGCTTTTGGGTTTGCGCAGGCTCCTGCCACTCCGGATCTTGCTTTTATGGCTGTTCTCAAGAATTTTCAAGCACTTCAGGGAGTTGCCCATCATTGGAATGAGCTTTGTATAGAAGATCAGACCTCTAAACAGTGCAAAGATCTGCGTGGAGAGCTTGATAAAGGAAACGCCGAGTTTTTGGGCAAGGCTGTTCTGTATAAAAATGATGGAAACGCTTGCGCCGACCAACTGAAGACAAACGTAGTTAAGCATATGATTAGAATAGTGCTCTTCAACATCACGTGCGCCGGCCAGGATTCGGGAAATGCTCAATGCGGTTCCGAATCAGATCAGATCGATATTGAGGGAGTTCAGCTTAAGAACGAAATTCAGAAGTGTGTTGATACCGAAAGATCGCTTTAAACCTCCTTTTTGACGCTTCCTCGCGCCGCTATCTCAGCGAATATTTGTTCTTGTTCATTTCTGGCGAGCTCACACGCGTTGCGTTTTTGGATATCGTTGATAAAGAACTTTTCATGCTCGGGTCTAGGAAAGCCGGCATGTCCGTTTCGATGGCAGTTCGCGCACATCGGTTCGCATTTAAGAATTTCCGATTGGATTTTTGTTAAGCTGTATTTTGCGAGGCGCGCGAGTATTCGGGTTTTGAGTGTAGGATCGCGATGATGGAAGTCAATACAATGAGGCCCCCGCGCGCCGCATACGCAGGTTATTGCGGATTTATATTCTGTTAGCCAGATTTGCTTTCGGCGGGTTCGCCTTCGATTGTTTCGGGCTTTTCCGGCCAGATAATTTTCTCGTTGGTTTATTCGGTATCTCAAGTTTTTAGCGTATTTGGGGGTCATATAAAGTAGCTTAAGCCTCCCCTGGTTTTTGTCAAACTGCTTGTTTGGTCGGGCTACACCCCCATGTCATCATGTTGAGGCTGTGGAAGATAAAAATTTTCTCCGAGGTGTTATATACCCATCAAGCATGCTTCCATGCAGCTATGTATACACCCAGGGGAGCCTGTATGTTGTGAATGTGATTATGAATCTCTGTACCACTGAAACAATGAAACAATCATCAGACACTCAGTCATACTCGTTAATGAAATACCACAACTAAGCCAGACACGAAGTGTCCGCGTAAAACGTCATGAACGAAAAACAAATCGAAAAACGATTGATCGGTCTCCGTAACGTGTCCCACATGTGGAAGCAGACAAAAACGCAGATCGGTAAACAACGTATAGAGTTGGCAGCAAGGGAGTTGAAACAATTCTTGACTGGAAGCTTGGTTCCTCTGCATCATGGTTCAGTGGATTCAGTGTTGCCTTGTAGAGTCAAAATATTTCCTTACAGTGCTGTCGAAAAACAATTCAACATAATCCACAAAGGATTAATCGAGTTCAATGCTGCTGAACATGCTTCAAATCCTCGTTACACTCCGGGAATTCATGCTTTGCTGGAGAATGGAGATTGCTCCTGCTAAGACACCAACACCAACAACAAAAAACAAATGAATATCGAAATCAAATACAAATCAGGTAAACAACTAAACCTGCATACAAATGCAGATTCACAATCAGCCGAACAATTGCAGAAGTTAATGAAAATCTGCAAATGCAATTCAGCCGAACAAATACAAACACCATCAAACCTAGGTTTGCCAACAAATTGGCTAGATGACATCAAATGGTAACATGAATACAAAAACACAAATACTAAACGCTATTGCCCGAACCCGATTAGCTGAATGCTTATTCAACGCATCAGAACGCTTTCCAATCAATAGATGGAATTGGTTAGCGTGGAAGCTTGACGATTTGGTAAAGTGGCTCGACTATCGTTGACAATCACACGTCATGCGTCAGGAACAAAGTTCCGGCGCGTGATAGTGACTGCCAATGAACCAATGAACCAATGAACCAATGAACCAAAAAATGAAACATCCATTAGACAACATCCACGAAAACCGCAGCGAGCCTATTCGCCGACCGAAACAAGGTTGGGAATACGACGCGACTCAGAATCCGACCCCAGCGTATCCACCAAAACGTCGTAAAATCAGCGACCGCTGGATTGGTCAGTTTGTTCCAAAAGCAGAGAATCATAGTTATCCTGTTGCAAAACAATCTAATGTTCCCGTATCATGGACACATCATAAATCCATGAAACGAGTGCCGATTACAGTAATCGACGACACGACCGGCGAACCGAAGCAAGTCCTGATGCGCATGATTGTAAATACAATCTACGTTATGTGTTACGGAAAGGAAATAAGCTTCAGCAAATCGAACCGAGGTCAAACAATCCTCGACTCCCGCGAAAACAAGCGTCGATCGGTAGATTTCATAATCAGCGAACTTACACGAATACTCGGTCAAGACGAGGGAATCAAAGCAGGAATGCTGTTGACAGAATGAAAGGAAATATGCTAAAACCATCACAGAAAAAACGTAGTTTAGAAGCATGGGAAAGCTTCGGAAAGCGAAGTGAGGCCGGTCGAGCGAAACGTAAAGCAATGTTTGAGGCACAGCAAGAAACGCGAAACGCGCGAATTGCTCTCCCTTGGAGAGAGAAAACAAATAGCAAGAGCGCGCGCGCGACGAAGTCGTAGTGCGTAACGAGGAAGGACAAAAAATGAACATCGAAATTAAAACGAAATCAGGCTGTTATGATATACAGTGGTATCACGACAGCATAACGTCAGATGAGCTTGCAAAGCTTATGGAAACCATCCGCGAGAAATCTATTGAAGAACTAATTGCAGAAATGGAATCACGACAGCGCAACCAACGTAATCAGGATTGACTGTCACACGCTACGCATGACGGCAAAGCCGTCGCGCGTAGTAGTGAAAGCCGAAACAAAAAACGAAAGGAAACAAAATGTATCAGATGATCTTAAATGCTCGAATCAGAGTATCGGATAGGATATTCTGCTTGAGTAATGGCAGGCGATGGTTGGTTCGATTGGCAGCGTTCATTCATTGACTATCACACGCTACGCATGACGACGAAGTCGTCGCGCGTAGTAGTGACGGCCAACAAAACGGCAGTAACGGTTGCTCAGAAAAGAGCGAAGCAAGACAAAACGAAAACGGCGGTTCCGGTTAAACATCGGTGCGCGTAACGAACGTCTGAGCTGCAAACGTAAACGAGGGCTGGGATAATCGGGCACACACGCCGACCTAACAGCCGCCGAAAACGCTCCCACGCGAAGCGGAGAGCACCAAGAAGCGTCAGAGTCTGATTGCGTAACCCGACGGTCGAATAAACGAGCGGGAGCGCAGTGGAAAGTCCGCGGAATTGATTTGGTCAACGGTGCTAGAACAATTCACATGCGAACTTAATGACGCGAAAGTTTTTAAGCGATGGCTCCCGTAAACGGGAGCCGTCTGCATCTTGCGGTCACTCGACAGTCCCACCGTAAACGGTTGGGTGCGAGATAACAACACATCAGACCGTAAGAACACAGACACATGAATAACACACTACAAACAGTGCAACCAGGGACGCTTGGTGCATTCAAAGACACAGCGGGGATTTTGTCCCCAAAAGACTGCTTGCTCGGCACTCGCCGATACATAGCAAAGCAGGCCGGATTGTCCGATGAGGACATCAAAGAGCGAACGACCAAAGAAGTAAAAGCTTTAGCGATTGCCGCAGGCGCTACGAAGGAGCAAATCTCCGGTTGGTCGAAAGACTACCAAGGTGGGAAGCTTCAATTCTACGCGGCTTCAGCATCGTTCCTCGGTATGGTCGCAGCGGACGCCCGCTATCGCAAAACCGTGCGCCGCTCGGTGAATGCGAAAGGCGAACAAATCGGCTGGACTGCCAGCATCCGCAAGGAAAAGTCGCCGCAAGCCGCCTCGCTTGCCGCGCAAAACAGCGAACTTCGGGCGCGCGTAGCGCAGCTCGAAGCACTCGGAAACCGCTCAGAATTGCCAGCGTAAACTGTGCGACACTGTGCGTTCAACGAGATATGACTGCTCGCGAGTAGAGCAGTTAAGGCGTTGAACGCATCAGTCGCATGATTTGGAGTTGTTGGTCTAGGGAAAATAAGCTTCTCCCGACAAACTGCCCGCGCAAATGGGAGCGACCAACAACTCAGTATTTCCGCTGGCAGAACCAGCACAACACAAAAGACACCAGAAAAATGGTAATGAGATATCTAGCACTAGCGGGCATTTTATGTGCCGCTGCCACAGCAAATGCTGGCAAGCCGCCGGCCTGGATTGATTCGATTAGTATCGACCACAAAGGGCCGACTATCACCAGCCCTGCGAATGGCTCCGAGGAATCGTCAACTATGACGTTCGATTGGAAGCCACGAGGCAAATCGGGAATGGGCGTGGTAGCTGCTGTGGGAACAGCAGC
>CATPCN010000397.1 GCA_955652855.1 uncultured Chthoniobacterales bacterium
ACTTCGTCAGTCGGCGTGCGCGTGCCGGCGTGGTCCCACGGCCCGATGAGAAGAAAATGCTTCGCGCGCGCTTCCGGCGACGCGTTGGCGATGTGATCGCGATAGAACGTCATCGCGCCGAGCTCGTCGCCGTCGTATTGGCCGGTGATGGTCAGGATCGGCAGCGTCATCTTTTTGAATTGTTCAACCGTCGGCGCCATCGCGTCGTAATAAGCGTCGGCGGTTGGATGTTTGAGGATGCGTTGAAAATTCACCGACGGGTTTCCGACGAATGAATCGAGCGATTTGAACGGGATGTGTTGTTTGTAAGCGGCGAGAAATTTTGTCCGCCAATATTTTTGGTCGCCAAAAAGATTCGGCTGACCGGTGCGGCCGCTGGTGTGGGTGAACCATTGCACGTCGTAGGTTTCGCCGATGTTATCGAGCGAGGGATAATCGAGGGGCGGATGCGCGGCCGCGACTGGGACAATGGTGGCGAGATGCGGCGGGAGCTCTTTTGCTGTCGCCCATTGATCGAAGCCCGCGTAGGAGCCGCCCCACATCGCGACTTTGCCGTCGCAGAACGGTTGCTGAGCCAGCCACTCGACGATGTCGTGACCATCATGCGGCTCTTGCGCAAACGGTTCGAATTCGCCAGCGGAATTGCCGCGTCCGCGTACATCGACAAGTGCAAACGCGTAACCATGCGAAGCGAAATAGGCCGCACGCGAATGATAATTGTCCGAGATGTACGGCGTGAGTGTGAAGATGACTGGCGTGCGCGGTGGGGAACCATCCGCGGTTCTCGGCAAATAAAGCGTCGCGTTCAGTTCGACCTTATCGCGCATTGGAATCTTTACCCCCCAGCGCAAATCGTAATCCGCGGAAGCCGGTGGCGATTCTTTCGGTGACGGCGACGGCGCGGGCGGTGGCGTCTGAGCGAATAACGGGGGGACGACCAAGCACAGGCAAACAAGAACTCGACGATTCATTCGCCTGCGATTCAAGCGAAGCGATGCGCCAGAGACAAGGCGTTCTTTCTTGCCAGAGCGCGAGATAATTTCTAAACCGAGCGAATGCGAATTTCACGTCGTCGCCATTTACGCAACGCACTGCTCGTCAGCTGCATTCTCTTATTCGCCAACTTCGCCGTCGCAGCCGATTCCGCCATCGCGCTGAAGGCGGCCCGATTATTCGATGGAAAATCGAAAGCGCTGGTGCAGAACGGCGTCGTGATCGTGCAGGGCGATAAGATTGTCGATGTTGGCGCGAATTTGCCGATTCCAAACGGCGCCAAAGTAATTGATCTCGGCGATGCGACCCTTTCGCCCGGCTTCATGGACGCGCACACTCATCTGACTCTCGATTACACCGGGAATTTCAACGAGAAGCGCTTGAGAGAGTTTCAAACGAATGTCTCCGAGATGGCGTTGATGGCCATCCCGAATGCGCGCGCAACGCTCGAAGCCGGATTTACAACCGTGCGCGATCTTGGCAGCCGTTTCGTCGGCAGTTCGGAATATGTCGATGTTGCGCTGCGCAATGCGATCAACAAGGGCATTATTCCCGGTCCGCACATGCTGGTGGCGACGAAAGGGATCGGAGCAACCGGTGGTCATTTCGATGCGACAGCCGGTTATCGCGACAAACTTTTCGGGCGCGAACCCGATCCGAGCGAAGGCATCGCGGACGGCCCCGATGAAATTCGCAAAGCTGTCCGATTCCAAGTGAAAAACGGCGCGAATGTAATCAAAGCGGCGGTTTCAGGCGGCGTGTTTTCGCTCGCCGACGAAGTAGACACACCGCAATTCACGCCCGCGGAAATGGCCGCGCTTATAGATGAAACGCATCGCTTGCGCAAGAAGGTTGCGGTGCATTGTCACGGCGATCAAGCGGCGCGAGAAGCGATCGAGGCGGGCGTTGATTCAATCGAGCACGGCTCGTTTATGAAGCCGGAGACACTCCAGCTCATGAAAACGAAAGGCACTTATCTCGTGCCGACATTGATGGCGACCGAATACATCATGAGCAAGATCGACAGTTACCCGCCGGCGCTGCAGGCGAAAGGGCGGGCCGCAAGCGCAGCGCGCTCCGATATGTTTCGTAACGCGATCAAGATCGGCGTGAAGATTGGTCTCGGGACTGATGCGGCCGTTTATCCGCACGGCGATAATGCGAAGGAGTTCGCTTTGATGACCGGTCTCGGAATGACGCCGCTCGATGCGTTGGTAGCTGGAACTTCGGCTGATGCTGATCTATTCGGCATCGCGCAAAAAGCCGGGACGCTGGAAAAAGGTAAACAAGCCGACATCGTGGCGATGCCAGGCGACCCCACTGACGACATCAAAACGACCGAGCGCGTTTTCTTTGTGATGAAGGATGGCGCGATCGTGCGGAACGGTCCGTCGACCGCGCCAAAAACTACATCAGTGAACGACCCTAATTTGGATATTCCTGCCGATTAAGGCGTTGTTCGTGACAACGGCCAGCTTCGCGCTCGTATCGCTCGCTTTGCCGACGTAATACAATGACACACCGCCCGCGCCGTAAATTGGATAAAATGTGTACGGCTGCCCGTCGAAAAAGACAGGGTTGTCCCAATCGATCTGCATGGGGCGCGCAACCGAGCGAGAGGACCCGGAAACGACATCGTCCTCCAAATCTCTGAAATTAATGCGATGATCCTTCAGGTCAGCGCGGCTGTCGTAGGGCGATAATCTCCAATTGCGCACTTCATTTGTCGGGAACCAGCTACGCGTGAAGACTTCGTCTTCACTTTTAAACGGGATGTTTCTTATCACGTCGGTGAACGTGCGAATATTGTCGATCAAGACAGGTTCGACATAATCTTCGCCGGCGTAGCGATAGGAATATACCGCGATCTCGTAATCCGAACCGCCCCACTGACTGAGATTGATCGGCTGACCAAACGCTACGTTGAAAACACGAACATTCTCTCCCGTTGCGTCAGATCGAAGCGACTGAATTGACTGTGCTGTGCTTGTTTCACGCGTCTTGCGGATCTGAGCGCTCTCTGCTTCGAAGGCTGATGCTTCCGCGGCCGGTAGCACGAAGTTTGAACTTCGCAGATTTTGCACAAGGGAGTCGGATGCGCCTTGCGCCTTCAGCGTTTTCTCCTGATTGGGTGTTAACTTGTGCAGCAGCTTCCGCTGCGAAACATCTTGAATGATCGACAGTTCAGTTTCGTGTGCGCGAACCAGCAGCGAGACCTCACCAAAGTCAATCGGGGCCGCGATTAATTTCAAAGCGCTCAAACA
>CATPCN010000398.1 GCA_955652855.1 uncultured Chthoniobacterales bacterium
GTGAATCTGATTGCAAAATCGGGCTTGCCACCGTACCGCGCCAAACACAATCGCTTCATGGTTCGCAGCTTTGTCAGATTCCTCGTGGGTTTGGGCGTCGCGAAACCGACGCTGGAATCGGTTCCCGCCGACACTGAGCTTGGACGGCTCAAACGCGCTTATGAAGAGTATCTGCGCCGCCAACGCGGTCTGAGCGAGCGCACGATCTTTCACAGTTGGCGTATTGCTCACCGTTTCCTCATCTTCCGATTCGGCGAGGAACTCGGTGACCTGTCGGAGATCACAACGGCGGACATCGCCGCCTTCTTGCAGCAGGCGATGACGCGAACGCCGCCGTTGCGCGATAAGACGTTGTCCTCGCACCTGAGGAACTTTTTCCGATATTTGTTCAAGGCCGGAAAGACCGCAACCAATCTCGCATCGGGCATCCCGAGCGTTGCCCAACGGTATGGCTCACGGTTACCAAGGCACCTTACCCCGGAACAGGTGGACACGCTTCTTAAAGCGATTCGAACCGAGACGTCGTCAGGCAGGCGCAACTACGCGATGATGATCCTGATTGCTCGTCTTGGATTACGAGCACCGGAAGTAATCGCCATCCAGATTGATGACATCAACTGGCGAGCGGGCGAGATCATTGTGCGCGGCAAGGGCAAACGACATGACCGCGTTCCTCTGCCACCTGATGTTGGCGAGGCGCTTACGGACTACATCAAGCAGGATCGAAGAACGACGTCATGCGCTCTCTTCGTCACAGGACGCCCGCCCCATTCTCCGTTCAAGGATGGTCAGGTGCTGAACTGCATCCTGAGAAGCGCGTTTGCCAAAACTGGCTTGAAGCCGCCCGCGCCATACGTGGGATCGCATATCCTCCGACACAGTTTGGCGACAAATCTGGTCAAGCACGGTGCTCCGCTCGAAGAGATCGGCGACATGCTTCGCCACCGCTCACGCGCGTCCACGATGATCTACGCAAAGCTCGATGTTGATGGCCTACGGTCGATTGCGCAGCCCTGGCCGGTTGCGGGAGGTGCACGATGAGCACGTTATCCCAAGAACTCGATCGCTATCTGAGTATCCGGCGCAGCCTCGGATACAAACTCTCGACGGAAGAAAGAATCTTGCGGAGGTTCACCGCGTTCGCCGAGGGCGAGAACGCCGAATCCATCAGCACTGCTCTCTTTCTTCGATGGAGGGAGGCGTTTGGCAAGGCCAACAAACAGACATGGGCGCACAGACTGGGGACGGTTCGTATCTTCGCCCAGTGGCTCCACAGCATGGATTCCAAACATGAGGCGCCGCCACAATCGTTAATCCCTAGCCGCGTAAGACGGCCACATCCATACATCTACAGTGAGGATGACATCCGACGCATCGTTGAGGCCGCGGCGGAACTGCCGTCAACCAACGGCATCCGCGGTCTGACGTGCTCCACATTGTTCGGCTTGATCGCCGTTACAGGTCTCAGGGTGAGCGAGGCGCTTTCGCTGGATGCCGAAGACATCGATCTGGAAAATGGGGTGGTCACTCTCCAGCAAGGTAAACTCGGAAAGGCCCGATTGCTGCCAGTTTCCGACTGCACCAGGGTGCGGCTTGCGGATTATGCCAAGGAACGCGATCGGCTTCTCGGCGCGCCCTCCACGGCCTTCTTCGTGTCCGACCGCGGCGAGCGTCTCACCGATTGCGGAGCCAGATATAGCTTTGCCACCGTCTGCCAGACGATCGGACTGCGGCCACCGCAAACGTTCCATCGCCATGGACGTGGTCCGCGCATTCACGACCTTCGTCACACATTCGCGGTTCGAACGCTGTTGAACTGGTATCGCAACAGCAAGGACCCGGCACGGGAGATGCTCAAGCTCACGACGTACCTGGGGCATTCCGACCCCGCGCATACCTACTGGTATATCGAAGGCGTTCCCGAACTGCTCGAACTGGCCTCAAAGCGTGTTGAGGAGGTACAGCCATGACAACAGCAACGCTCCCGACTCTTGTCCAACAGTTCTTCACCGACCGGCTTTGCACTCAACTGGCGGCGAGTCCGAACACGATTGGTTCCTATCGCGACACGTTCCGGTTGCTGCTCCAGTTTGCGCGCGAACAGACCGGCAAGGCTCCAACCCAACTGACGGTTGAGCAGGTGGACGTCGCGCTTGTTGGCGACTTCCTCACGCATGTCGAGGACAAACGCCGCAACAGCGCCCGGAGTCGTAACGCCCGGCTCGCGGCGATCCGTTCGTTTTTCCGGTTCGTGGCGATGAAAGAGCCTGCCCACTTGCTTCATTGTCAGAAGATCCTGGCGATGCCGAGCAAACGCTATGAGCGGCGAACCGTAGAGTTCCTTGACCGCGCGGAGATGAATGCGCTCTTGGCCGCGCCGGATCGATCCACGTGGACCGGGCGGCGCGATCACGCGATTCTCAGCGTAGCTCTCCAGACGGGACTCAGAGTATCGGAGATTATCAACTTGCGTCGCCGCGACATCGTGATCGGAACCGGAGCGCACATCCGCTGCGAAGGCAAGGGGCGCAAACAGCGCTGCACGCCTCTACGGCAGGAGATCATCAAGGTGCTCGATGTCTGGCTCAAAGAACGGGCAGGCATGGATGACGATCCGCTCTTCGCGACGATGCGAGGAACGAAGCTCAGTCGCGATGCGCTTGAGCGCCTTGTTCAGAAGCATACGTTGGTGGCATCAAAGTCGTGCCCGCCGCTGGTCGGGAAGCGGGTAAGTCCGCACGTTCTGAGGCACAGCACGGCGATGGAGCTTCTGCACCACGGCGTTGACCAGTCAGTGATCGCGCTTTGGCTCGGGCATGAATCGGTAGAGACAACGCAGATGTATATGCACGCAGATCTACGCTTGAAGGAAAAGGCTCTTGCACGAGTCACAGCTCCGGAGTCCAAGCCCGGGCGATATCGTCCGGACGACTCGTTGCTCGCCTTCCTGGAGGCGCTGTAATTATGCCGAGTAGCCGCGTCGGATTACCTCGTGATTCGTGGGTGTCCAGCGTCCGACGCGGCATAATCCCGGAATCGGCATTATGCGTGCTCTCGTGTGCCAGTGTGGCGTAGAAGCTCTCTGCATCGCGGAAGGCTTCGATAGGCGGCATCACGATGCGGTCGGTATCCATCGTGTAGTAGGCACGGTTTCCGCCAAAATGGATGGTAGCGCCCGTGTTCCCAAAAAACGTTTCGACGTGGGCGATGCGCTCAACGGGTGAGAATTTCGACTCGACCTTGGCGTAGTAGATTTCGGGTAGAGCTTCGATCTGCTCGACGTTAAAAACGATATAGCCTTTCAAGAACGGGATCTCGCGCTCGACCTCGTTACCGTCAGCGTCGGTATCGGTCTTCTTGATAGCGTTGGCGTAGACGACCAAGCTGCCCTTTTCGCCCTTACGGACGTGGGCTCCTAGCTCGGTCGCTTGCTTGAAGGTCATCCAGATCGGGGCAGCAAAGCCTTTCTCGACTGCCGCTGCCCACAGCATCAAGATGTTGATGCCGGAGTAGGGCTGTCCTCCGTAACGAAGCGGTCTGGTGATCCTGCCGGCTGCGTGCTCGGCGTTCCACGGCCTGATCCAGGGACGAACGCCCTGTTCCAAAGAGTTGATGATCTGCCCGGTGATGCGGGCGTAAATGTCCGGTTTTTCTGTGTTCGACATTGTTCTGTCCTTTCTGCGTTTTCCGTAACGCGGTCATCGAAAGGGCAGGGCGGTAACGAGTGAGCCGTCACCCGCAGGGCGACAGAGGGCCACACGGGAGCCCCGTTTTTCGGGGCGAATGGAGCGGGCCAGCCCTTGACGGAGAACGCCGACCGGCCATGATCGCGTTTCAGTTTCGGAAAACGCAGAAAGGGACAAACACGAACACATGGGGCAGGGGATTTAGCCGCTTTCGCGGTAGATAGTCACTTAGGATTTCGGCGACGAAAAGTTGCCAGTGAGCAGGCGTCAGTGATGGAGGAGCCATCCTTTGGCCTGTCACATGTCGGCAATGGGCGTGACACGAACAAGTGACCTTGCGTCGGCGAGAGTTGGTGCTTATCTACTTGGACCCATACGGGTCGGGTGCGTTGATCCGAATTCCTCGTTTGGGTTGGAACTTGTCGGCAGCGGTTCTCCGCACCATTCTCTCAAGGAGGGTTTTGTCA
>CATPCN010000399.1 GCA_955652855.1 uncultured Chthoniobacterales bacterium
GTGTAATGCTCGCTCGGGTTCATGAGAAACATTTTCACGTCGATGATTCCCACGATTTGATCCGGTGTGTCCGCGTAAACCGGGACGCGCCGATGTCGCTTTTCTTTCAAGCGCGCAATCGCTTCGTCGTTGCTCAAATCATCCGGCAAGGCAAAGGTGTCGACGCGTGGCGTCATGCAATCCTTCGCCGTCTTGTCGCCGAGCTTGATGATTTCTTGAATCATTTCGCCCTCGGCCTCGTGCAACGCGCCTTGCTCTTCGCCGATCTCGACGAGCGTTTCGAGTTCTTCGTCGCTCAATCGCGCTCGTGTTTTTAAATGCAAAGGCGTCAGCCAATCCACGATCGTGACTCCGAAGTTTTCCAGCGCATCCCCGAGGCGATCAAGCAGCGGCATGGAAGCCTTCAGCGCGAAGACGCCGATGGCTGAAAGGCGATAGGGCGCGGAGAGCGCGAGCAGTTTTGGAATTAAATCGCAAAGCAGGACCACGAGCGCAAAGATCGACATGGCGGCGAACCATTGCGGAACGCGCGCGGCGAGCGGCCCTTCCCACAAAAGAAAAAGGCAAAGCACAACCAGCGGCACCTTGACCAAAGCGTCACCGAGCAGGAGCAAATTCAGAACGCGCCGCGGGTTATTGCGGAGCACCTCGATGAAATTTTTGAGCGAAGGATGTTGCTCTTCGAGGCGCTGGAGTTGATGCGCCTTAAGCGAAAAGAGCGCGGTCTCCAGTCCGGAAAAAAGCGCCGAGCAGAAGATCAGAATCGCGACGGCGAGAAGAAGAATCGCGAGGGCTGCCGGCGTCATTCCTCAGTGCGGCCGCCGTCGTACCAATGCTGGCCCTCCGGGAAAATGAATGGTTTGCCCATCATCGAAGCCGCGACCAACTTAAACATCTCATGAGCAAAGGCGAGAGGATTTCTCAATTGGTTCGCGAGCTCGAAGCTGAATCGATCGGCGCGGATCCGGCGGACATTTCGCGTCATTCGAATTATCGCGCGTTTTTTCGTTGTTGGAATGAACAACGTTACTACGAAGCGCACGATGTGCTTGAGCATCTTTGGCTGCAAACGACTTCCGACGATGCGAAATATTTCAAGGGACTAATCCAGGCGGCCGGAGCGTTTGTTCATCTTCAAAAAAATTTCGAACACCCGGCGCATCCGAAGCATGGCCGTCGTCTGTCACCGGCCGTGCGACTCTTTCGCCTCGCGGAAAAGAATCTCGAGCCCTTTATCCCGCATCGACATGCTTTCGATGTGCAAACATTTCGCGGAATGCTCGCGGCGTTTGAGAAAGCGATTGTCGATTCAGATTACCAGAAGAATCCGTGGTCGCCGGAGAGCGCGCCACATTTGAAATTGTCAGCGCGTGAAAAGTAACTTGGCGCCTGCGATGACCAAAACCGTCGCCAGCAAGATCGAGATCGTGCGAACAGGAAAACGGCGGCTGCCGAGATGAGAACCGAGAATTCCGCCGACGATCGCCGCCGCGGCGAGGACAACGCCAAGCGACGGAATGGAATGATTAGCAGTAAAGTATCCGACCAGCCCGGCGATTGAGTTCACTAATATGAATAGCGCGGAAACTGCGGCCGCTTGTCGAATCCGCGCCCAACTGAAGAACAGCAGCAACGGAGTAAGAAATATTCCGCCGCCTGTTCCCGTCAGGCCCGAGAGAAATCCGATTCCTGCGCCGAGACCGATCGCCGTCAGTCGCGAAGGAGGAACGGCCTCCGCCGGATCGCCACGGCGAAAGATCAAACGTACCGCCGAGAAAAGCAGCACCAGACCGAGCAGAATTTTTAAGGCCGAAGCAGAGAGCTGCAGATAACCGCCCAGATATGCCGCCGGAATCGAGAGCAGCGCGAACGGCCAAAAAAGTTTCCACGCGAAATGTCCGGCGCGCCAAAATTGGAAGGCGCCAATCGTAGCAACGAGAATGTTCAGGACGAGCGCGGTCGGTCTGATCGTCGTCGCAGCAATTCCAAATAACGTCATCACCGCGATGTAACCGGACGCTCCGGCGTGGCCGACCGACGAATAAAGAAATGCGATCACACCGATTGCGAGAAAGAGAAAACTGAGATGTGCGTAATCCATTTATGTCGATCTAATCGCTTTTGCTTTCGCACGCGAGCGATAGAGTGACGCGTGACGCCAACGCACATGGCCGCTGAAGTTTCACCGGCGCAAGCCGAGCACACCAATCGTCTCGCGCGCGAAAAGTCGCCTTATCTTCTCCAGCACGCGCACAATCCGGTCGATTGGTTTCCGTGGGGCGAAGAAGCATTCGCGAAGGCGCGCCGCGAGAACAAACCGATCTTTCTCTCGGTCGGTTATTCGACGTGTCACTGGTGCCATGTCATGGCGCACGAATCGTTCGAGAACGAAGAGACCGCGCGACTCATGAATCGCGAGTTTGTGAACATCAAAGTCGATCGTGAAGAACGACCGGACGTCGATCGCGTTTACATGACTTTTGTGCAAGCGACCACCGGGAGTGGTGGCTGGCCCATGAGCGTTTGGTTGACGCCCGATCTGAAACCATTTGTCGGCGGCACTTATTTTCCGCCGGAAGATCGATATGGTCAGCCTGGTTTCAAAAAGGTGCTGGAGAAAATTGCGGCCGCTTGGAAACAGGATCACGAAAAAATTACCGAACAGGGCGGCAAGATCACCGCCGCTTTGCAGCAGGCAGGCGAGAGCAGCGGCACATCTTCGGAAAAGCTGACGGTGAAAACACTCGATGCCGCTTACGATCAAATCGCGAAGACTTTCGATTCGCGCGAAGGCGGTTTTGGCGGCGCGCCGAAGTTTCCACACCCGGTCACGCTGAATTTTTTATGTCGATCTTACGCGCGCAATCCGAAATCCGAGTCCGGTAAACACGCGCTTGAGATGCATCTCTTCACCCTGCGCAAAATGGCGGCGGGCGGAATTCACGATCATCTCGGCGGCGGATTTCATCGCTATTCTGTGGACGCGCACTGGCACGTCCCGCATTTCGAAAAGATGCTCTACGACCAGGCGCAGCTCGCTAACGCGTATCTCGACGCATTTCAAATCACGTCCGCGGGTCCGCCAGATGGTCGGATTCGTCCTGCGGCGAATCGGACGGACTCGCCCAGTGGCGAGCAAGATCGACAATTCGAAAATGTCGCGCGTGACATTCTCGATTATGTCCGCCGCGACCTGACGGCGAAGGACGGTGGATTTTTTTCCGCGGAAGATGCGGACAGTCTTCTCGAACATGGAAAACCCGAACATGCCGAGGGCGCCTTCTATGTTTGGACAAAAAGCGAAATCGACAAAGCGCTCGGCAGCGCATCCGAGATTTTCGATTTTCATTTTGGCGTTGAAGAACATGGCAACGCGCCGCCCGGGAGCGATCCACAAGGCGAATTTCGGGACAAGAACATTTTGATTGAGCGGCAGACAATCGCCGAGACGGCGAAACATTTTAAAAAGAGCGAGGACGAAGTTCGACAATCGCTCGCGCAGAGCCGTGAAAAATTATTGACGATTCGCGCGAAACGTCCGCGACCGCATCTCGACGATAAAATCATTACGTCGTGGAA
>CATPCN010000400.1 GCA_955652855.1 uncultured Chthoniobacterales bacterium
ACACCTCCGTCACCGATGAGAACATTAACAGCCGCGATCAACTGACACCGGGTCGCTCGCAGACGCCAACCGCTCTTAACCGAAAAGTAAATCTAAAGAGGAAGCACTTCTCAAACTGCCGCTTGCGGCTTAGTTCAATGTGAATTAACGGGTCGGAGGCAGCGGGCATCGACTTTTCTATCGTCAGTTAACTTTGTGCGCAGCACTCAACTTACGGACAACCTTGGCTCGACTTGAGCGGCCGGACTAACCAACCGTTCGCCCGGCAACCCGCCGGACCGCTCCAGACTGGACCGCCCACGTTTCCCCAAGCGCGTGGGGCGGGGCGATTTGCGCACTGTGTGTACAAGCGGACGACGACGTCGCCGCCGCTCGACGTCAACAACCACTCGATCAAAGATTCGGTCGAGGATGCGCTCCGGCGGGTACACTGAGATTCGAGCGCCGCTTTTGCGCCTCGGCCCAGGATTTCTGCACCTCCTCGGGGAAGCTCGGGAGCAGCGAGTTGATTCTGCGCTGCATTTCGGAGACGATTTGCGGATTCTGCGGCGCGACGTCGTAGCTTTCATCCGCGTCGGATGCGAGGTTGTAAAGCTCAGGACGCGCGAGCGAGTAGTTAAGGCGTCCTTCGGGCGGCGCCGGCGTGTAAGCGGCGGTGTTGTGCCGCGCTACGTGCAATTTCCAATTCATCCAGCGCGCGCATTGCAGATCCCAGCCATCGAAATAGAGCAAGACCTCGCGATCAATCGATGCTTTCTGGCCCGTCAACAGAGGCCAGATATCGATGCCGTCGAGCGGTTTCGAGGGCAGGGCGGCTCCGCACAGCCTCGTGACCGTCGGAAAAATATCGAGCATCGACGCCAGGCCGTCGCACACGCGATTGGCGAGAATCTTACCTGGCCACGCGGCGATGAACGGCTCGCGCACACCACCTTCGTAGGTGGTGTTCTTGCGTCCGCGCAGTTTTCCGGGGCTGCCCTGATACCAGGGGCCGTTGTCGCTCGTAAAAATGACGAGCGTGTTCTGTTCGAGGCGGTCTTCCTTGAGCGTGCGACGGATCTCTCCGACGCTCCAGTCGATTTCCTGGACTACGTCCCCGTACATGCCTCCCGGAGATTTTCCACGGAAGCGCTCGGAAGCGCCCAGCGGAATGTGCGGGTAGGTCTGTGGCAAAAAAAGAAACATCGGCGAGCCACGATTTTCGCGGATGAATCGGATGGCCTGCTCGGTATAGCGCGGCGTCAGCGTGGAGAGATCGGTCTCCTGCTCGATGACCTCGGTGTTGTGCATCAGCACACGCGGGTTCATGTCGTTGCTATAGGGGATGCCGAAGTATTCGTCAAAACCACGGCTGGTGGGCAGGTACTCGACCGGACGCCCGAGGTGCCACTTGCCGATGCAGATAGTCCGGTAGCCGCGATTCTTCAGCACATTGGCGAGCGTGAGTTCGTCCAGATTCATACCGCCTTTATCCTGCGGGAAAAACACGTGCGGAACGCCGACGCGGGTGGGATAGCGTCCGGTCAGCAGGGCCGCGCGCGACGGCGAGCAAACCGGATCGGCAGAAGAAAAATTGGTGAAGCGGACGCCTGCGGCGGCCATGCGATCGAGATTGGGCGTCGGAATCTTCGAGCCGTAGCAGCCCAGATCGCCGTAACCCAGATCGTCGCAAAGGATGAAGACGATGTTGGGTGGTTTCGACGGAGCAGCGGCAAGGCGCGCTGCCAGTGTGGACGCCATGGAGGCCAGGAAGGAACGGCGATGGATCATTCGCGAATCATTATACTCGTTGGCTCGCCAAAACGCCGCACCTATCAGATTGCTCTGCTGCGGCCATGGAATCCCATTCGTGTTCTCCTGAACAGTCGATCTGCTGGCTATTCTGGCCAATATTATCCATTGCGGGAGTATCATCTCGCGCTCTGCACCGAACCCACGCACGACCGGCTCCAACCAGCCCGATTCGTAGATTTACAGGCGGATCTCTTTAAACAAACGAGTGCTGGTCCCCAAGCTTCCGATAATGTGACATAACGCTCCGGATCGCTGGAACGAAGGTTGCATCCTTAGGCCTTGCTGGAAAGCTGTGTCCTTTCGGCAAGGCTGCGCGGAATTAGAGGTCATCGTTGAAGGTGCAGCAGAAGGGGGAAAGCCGGTCCCACGCGGGAAGGCGCGCGTTCCCGCCTGTCACATGATTTCACCGCCGCAAAAACTCCGGAGCCCGTTCCTCCCGAAACACAACCATCCCGTCCACCACCTCGTCCCACCGGGCCGTCTTGAACCCCGCCCCCAGCGCCCGCGCCGGAATCGCACCCATCTTCCGCAACTCGCTTAAAGACACGTAACTCGCACCGTCCGCGCTCGTTCGCCCGTCCAGCGAATTCTCGGGAGCCGCACTCAACTGGCGCACCGGTTGCCCCGTCATGGCGTAGCTCCCCGAATACGCCGAGAACCCCAGCGTGAACGCGCGATCCCCGAATTCCCTGCGCACGTAGGAGCCGAACGAAACCATGCCTTCGGACCCGCTGACCCCGCTCAGCTCTTTCGCCACGTGTGTCGTCGCCGCCCACACGATGACTTTGCTGTGCGCCAGCAGCCGCGCAATCAGCCACCGGAAGTTCAAATACATCGATCGATCCCGGTCATTGCCATCCTGCACTCGCGTATCCGCACCCGCCGGAACATCCGCGCGGAAATCACGCGCAAAAAGCCTCTTCAAGCCATCAACCATTGCCGCGTCATACTCACTGCCATCCACCCGATCCAGGCATCCCAGGATCAGCGCCTTATCCTTGGGGCCGTAAGGCGAATCACTCCCGTACTGCCACAACGTATGCCGCTGTAGAATCGCCAGGCATCGCGACTTCTCCTCGTCCGTCAGATGCCCCGCCAGATCGGCCGGCAGATCCCGCTGCGCCCAAGTCCCCCTCCCAAGCTGATCGTCGAGTCCTCCGAGCACCACGTTCCCCGACTTCGCCTTCTCCAGGAGAAACGGAATCAGCGGTTGCACCTCCCGAGTCGCCCAAAGCCCGCCGATGGCCGCTGCCACCATCGGCTCCGTCACCTCCCGCCCGGACTTGAGCCTCCGCTGAATGTTCAGGAAATCGTAGATACCGCTTTCGATGAAGAACGCGCGTTGAAATGACACTCGTCCACCAGCCGCCGCACCAGCTCCACCTTGAACTCCAGCGTCTTCCCGAACCCGTGCAGCGGCGATTCCCCCAGCATCGCGACGTTCTTGCCGCACAGATCTCGCACCACCCGGTCCGTCTCCGCCGCGCTCACGCCGGTGCATGACCACAGGAGCGCAATGAGTCCTGCTACGCGTGACCCTCTGTGAGATGCCATAACGCCTACAGTACCGTTGTTCGACGTGTCCTTGCCACTACGCGCACGCTTACTATCGGGGCGCCGTTTTTCTGGCTCTCCGCAGGAATCTGACCAAGTGCCCATTTCACGCGGCCTTCCTGAAAGCCACGAATTCGGTCTTGGTGGCGGCCATGCGCTGGGCTTTGAGCAGTAGATAATTGAGATTCTTATACCCACGGCCGCGCCGGACCAGCATTTTGATATTCCCGTTGATGGCTTCGACTACTCCCAGCTGCGGCTTCACCCAACAATAGTTCAGAATACCGTCCAAGTGATCCCAGAGCATCCGCGCCAGCTTTTCAAACGGCGCCAGCCGCTGCC
>CATPCN010000401.1 GCA_955652855.1 uncultured Chthoniobacterales bacterium
CACCGTCGCGGGGGGCACCTTCAACACGGCCAGCGGCCCCTTCAGCACCGTTGCGGGGGGCAACGACAACACGGCCAGCGGTAACAACAGCTTTGCCGCCGGTCTTAACGCCCATGCGGATCTCGATGGCTGCTTCGTCTGGGGCGACCGCACCGACGTAAGCGGTGGGGTCAATTGCCTTGCCCAAAACCAGGTGGTGATGCGCGCCTACGGCGGCTTTCTATTCATCACTGGTGCGTCTTCTGGAAGCTACATTGGTGCGCAACTTCCGACCGGCAGCACGGCGTGGGCCACGTTTAGCGATCGAAATAGCAAGGAGCGCATCCAGCCTGTGGACGGTCGCGAGGTGCTGCGCAAGCTCGGCCCGATCCCGATCGCCACCTGGAACTGGAAGTCGCAGGACCGGAAGATTCGCCACATGGGACCGATGGCGCAGGATTTCAGCGCAGCCTTCGGATTGGGTGAAGACGACAAACACATCAGTACCGTCGATGCGGACGGCGTGGCCCTCGCAGCGATTCAGGGCTTGAACGCGAAGCTCGAGGAACAACAACTCGAAATCGCCGAATTGCGCGAGCGCGTAATCGCGGCGGAGAGCCTACGTGGCGAGCTCGCAGCAGTGAAAGCAGCGTTGATCGAGATTCGTCGGTCGCGCGAGATCACGGCAGCTCGATAGCGTTGCCGGCACAGAGCGTTTGCATGAATGCGGAGGGAGACAGTCGACAACGCGACAACACCCGTTAGTTGATTGGACTGCTCAATAGCGGACGTTGGTCAACTTCGGCTTTGGGTCGATCTCAGACGTTCGGCGAGCGGACTCTGGGTGCTCAGCCTCTGAACGCCCCGATCGCGGGGCTCGGTACGTAGACTATCGATACAGATTCGTCTATAATCTGGGGTTATGGACGTCACTCCTCGCCAACGCTTCTTCGCGGCCCAGTACGCACTCGATCACAACGGTGCAGGCGCGGCCGTTCGCGCGGGCTACGCGCCCAAATCGGCCCGGGTTATGGCTTGCCAGCTCCTAGCAAAACCTAACATCCGAGCGCTCGTCGCCCAGCACGAAGCGGCCGCGGCTGACGAACTCGGACTGACGCGCGAGAAGGTGCTGGAAGGCCTGCGCGATGCGCTGGAGATGGCGCGCCAACAGAACAACCCTGTCGCGATGGTCGCCGCGCTCAGGGAGTCGGCCAAAATCTCAGGTTTCTATGCGCCCGAACGCACGAAGGTCGAGATCAGCGTTGACGGCGAAGCGTTGCAGGCGAAGTTCGCCGCGATGCCCGATTCTGAGCTCTTGGCCCTCGCTGAACTCCCCGAGGCATAGTCTGCGTACTTAGCCCTGCGTTTCCGGCCACGGCGAGCCTAGGGCTCAGGGCTACGAGCGAAGACCTCAGAGCACGACGAAGCCGCAAGGCGGCTCAACCAGCAGGTACCTCATACCACCGCCGCCCATCGTCCCGCACGCTGGCAGCGTGGTCGCCGCCCCTACCAGTGCGATTGCGATGAAAGTCCTGAACCTGTCCATGATCGTCCTCCTTGATGCAGAGAACAGCGTGGCGATGGGGCCATTCCGCGCTTTGCTGAGCGCGTAGCGTAGAGCGCAGGGCTAAGAGCTGCAAGCCTGACAGCTGTGCCCGGTGGTCCATGGCTCGCCGTCCTCAAAAACGACATCTGCGCCGCGAAAGTCCAAGGCGCCGACGTTGCAGTTGTGTCGCACGCACCAAACTTGCAACCCGTTTTCTGTCGCTCCGACGTTTAGACGGGCCCAGTCCCTCATGGCGATGCCCGCCGGCTTCTCCTGTATGCAAAGCATGCAGTGCATGTACGTCTCGATTTTGTTTCTCATAGGTCAATTTTCTCTCGTGGGTGGAATGTCGTGCTGTGTCTTGGCTTTCGGTTTGGCGTCTTGGGTTCAGATCTCGCGTACCGCCATTCCTCGATGCCGCCGAGCTCGTCATTCGTGGGGCGAAGAGCTCAGAGGCTAAGGGCTCGGAGCGAAGGTCATTCTTCCGGGAGGTCACCAAGCAACCGATCAAGGGTGGCCCACCTATTCTCTAGGAAATTGAACTTCGTCGAGCCCCGCGTTGCGCGATATCGGCTGGACTTCCGTGCCCAGTTGAACCCGCGAACACTTAGGTCGTATAGCTGTCTAGCCGAGGCGCTTGAGTGATAGTAATTACCCAAATGGTCGGATGAAAGGAAGTCTCGACAGTCCTCGCACCAGTAAAGCCCACTGTCGGGGGGCTGCTCATCTCCATGAAGGTACCTTAACCATGTGTCTCCATGTCGAATGAGGAGGCGCGGTCGCTTTCCTTTCTTTAGAGCGGGCTCGCGGTGTTGCGCAGTCAGTTTGCCCATTGTTGAGGCCGATAGCGGTTAGGTCTTCGTGTGGCGATCGTAGCTGGTCGCACAGGCGTACCACGTTCCTGGGGCTTCGCGCTTCGTACCGAGGGACAGGGGGGCTTACCACTTTGCCACCTTGCGGATGGAGGGCGACAGACTCCCGTGCTTTGCTACCACTCATTAATATGAATATTGAATTCAGAAAAAAGGTAAGCAAGGTAAGCAAGGTCGACTAATCGATGAGGTGCCCCGTCGTCCAATCAACTTTCCCCTCCAGATTCATCAGATTCTCGAAATGTGCGCGACAGTCGGCGATTGACGGGAGGTGGTAATGCCACGCCTGCTCTCCGTTTAGCATGACACGTGTCCGACGGAGCCCAGAGGGCAGTAGTCTCTTCAGGCGTATGCCCAGCGCCGTCTCCGTCGACTTGTAGTTTGTCCCCGTGATCCTGAGGGCGTTCACATAGTCGTGGAAGACAATAGCCGTCGGTACGTCGCCCCATGGATAGGGTTCCCGGAATCGCTCACGAGGGTCCATGAATTGCTCTGCGACGAGCTTATCGAGCCACCACTTGTCGATCGGGTTCAGGGATTGAAGCTTTTGTTCGCCGAGCGCTTTGGTTTGCGGCACTTGTCGAATATCGAAACAGCTGATGTCGCGATGTAGCAGATCGTGGAGCATCGCGGCAAGTCCGTCAGCTCCCATTTCTGCATGCAGTGGTCCGAAGTAGGCCGCATCCTGCTTCTTTGCGTCGTCGACATCGAGAGCGAAGTATCGTCGCTCGTCTTCCCCTGCAGACACAATCCAGTCGTTGTTGGAAGCCATGAGGATGTGCAGGCAGTTCCTCGCCCGCACAACGTCGAATCCTTTCCGCTCAATTGCGAGCGTCGGCTCCGTGATGTAGCCCTTGAGAACGCCTTCGCCGGACTTGTCACCGGCCCAGAAGCCCTCGTCCACAAACAGGACGACACAGGTCTCCATGTGCCCGTTGAAATGGCCCGTCAGATGACCGGATTGGGTGATTTGTAGGAAATGCGGTCCGAACAAGCTGCCGAACGACCGCACAAACACGCCCTTACCCGCCCCCCGTCCGCCGTGAAGGACGATTGCAACTTCTGCGCGCCTGCCCGGGTTCTGCACCGCGTGCGCCAACCAATTGAGCAGGTACCGGTAATGGTCCCGCTTGCCGCGGCAGATCACGAAGAAAAGATGCCAGCGCATCAGGGCCCACGAACCCTTCTTCGGCTCGACGGCGAAGCCTTGCCACAGGTTGAAGTGATCCGGTGTGTCGCACCCGGGCGCGAACACCACGCCTTCGTACTGACGCCTGTGAGGGTGCTTCAACCAGTGGTCGGCGAGTGGCATCGACTTCATCCTGCCGTTGCCTGCGCTGATTTGTGCGACGCGATTGGCGAGCAAGATCCTGAAATCCGAAACTATCATTGGCTGATATCTAGAGTGCCCATCGACGGCATCAACGGCCTTACGGAAGATCGGCACCTTACTGCCGTACGGCGCCAGAAAATACTTCTCGTTCAGCTCGGCGACCTCGGGGGG
>CATPCN010000402.1 GCA_955652855.1 uncultured Chthoniobacterales bacterium
CGCTTTAATCACCGGGATAATCTCCGCGGCGGTGCCGGTGAGAAAACATTCGTCGGCGATGAACACATCGTGCCGCGTGATTTCCGTTTCGGAAATTTTCATGCCGAGCTCGGCCGCGATCTCGAAAACAACCGCACGCGTGATACCGCGCAACGCACCCGCCGTGATCGGAGGCGTGAAAATCTGCCCACGCTTAATAATAAAAATATTGTCTGCCGTGCATTCGGCCACATTGCCCGCGTCGTTCAACATGAGCGCTTCATCCGCGCCGGCGAGGTTCGCTTCGATCCGCGCCATGACGTTGTTCAAATAATTTAGCGACTTCACCGCCGGATTGAGCGCACCCGGATTTGTTCGACGCGTCGCGCAAGTCACCACCGTCAGTCCGTTGCGATAAACGGATTCCGGATAGAGCGCGATTTGCGCTGTGATAATGATCACGCTCGGCCGCTTACACTGCGCCGGATTTAAACCGAGATTGCCGATCCCTCGCGTAACCACAAGACGAATGTAGCCGGCGCGCACATCATTTTGCCGAATCGTCTCGAGCAACGCCTCCGTCATCTCCGAACGCGTCATAGGAATTTCGAGACAAATCGAGCGCGCCGAATCCCACAGGCGTTCGAGATGCTCTTCGAGCCGAAAGACGCGGCCGTTATAAAACCGGATGCCTTCGAAGATTCCATCACCGTAAAGCAAACCGTGATCGAAGACAGAAACCTTCGCATCAGCTTCCGCAAAAAATTTTCCGTCGATGTAAATCATCGATTCTTTTGTTTTTGAGCTTGCCGCGCTTCCGCGTTCGCTCGCAGGTTTGACCGCAGCCTTGGCAGCCGCATCGCGAGTTTGAGGTTCATCCATCACCATCCCGCCGGCGCCAGCTGTCGCAGTTTTTGTAATCACAAGAAAAATCTCCAGCGAATCGGACGCAATTCAAGCGGCAAATCGTTTCGTCATTCCGAGCGAAGTCGAGCAATCCCGGTAAAAAACATTAACAGCTCCATCCCGCAGCCCAACTCAACGACTCTGCTACGGGATCCCTCGACTTCGCTCGGGATGACAAAAACTACTGCAACACGCCGTCGGCAATCTGCAATTGCCGGTCGCCACGTGACGCAAGCCGCTGATCGTGGGTCACGACGAGCAGCGTTTTTTTTCGCTCGCGCGCCAAACTGAGTAAAAGATCGACAATCGAATCGCCGGTTTTTGAATCGAGATTTCCGGTCGGCTCGTCCGCAAAAATAATGTCCGGATCGTTCGTCAAGGCCCGCGCGATGGCGACGCGTTGCTGTTCGCCACCGGAAAGCTCCGCGGGCAGATGATGCATCCGCTCCGCCAGTCCGACTGCGCGCAAACTTTCTTCGGCCGTTTTCCTTGTCGATCTTCCTCCAATCATTCCGGGCAACGAGACGTTTTCCAACGCGGTCAATTCTGGGAGCAAAAAGTATCCTTGAAAAACGAATCCCATTTTTTCGTTGCGCAATTTGGCCTGAGACGACGCGCTCCCGTTGTAAAGTTTTCTCCCTTCAAACTCCACCGTGCCCGACTCGGGGCGCTCCAAACCGGCGAGCGTGTAGAGCAGCGTTGTTTTCCCAGCACCGGAAGCGCCACAAAGAAAAACAGCTTCGCCGTGCGCGATTTGCATCGAGATTCCACGCAGCACTTCGATGCGGCGCGAGCCGATGCGGAACGAGCGCTTCAGATCTCGCGCCACGAGTTGATGTTTTCCGGCTTCCATCAAGTGTTCGCTCTTATTAACCGCGGTCGCCTCGAGCACAACGCCTTTCGCGAAAACAAAAGAGCCGCATGACGGAAATCCATCACGCGGCTCTTTGAAAAAACGCGATCCCTGTTACGACAATCCCATGGTCGCAAGCGTCGGTTCGTCAACTGCGGCTGTGACCGCCAGACCGTGATCGGCTTGGAAGTCAGCAAGCGCCTGACGAGTGAGCGGTCCCATCGTTCCGTCCACCGCGCCTTGATAATATCCCTGCTGCTGCAATCGGGTTTGCACCGTTACAAGCACCTGATCGGGGGCCAATCCGTTATAGCCATAGATCGGGCCGTCGTATTCGTAATTGAACCCGGGATTATAACCCCAACACGGATACCAATATCCGGTGTCCCAATAATAAGGAGCGCCGAAATAGAAGACGATCCGCGAGTGATTATTCCTCCACCAATCTCGATCGTGGAATTGACGGTGGTAGGTGCGGAACGCGGCATACTGTTGGCCGCTATACTGTTGGCCGTTCCAATTGTTGGTAATGGCCACGTTCGTATGTTGCCGGCGCAACCCCGTTTGATTGCTCACGCCCACATTCGTGTTCTGCGGATTGGACAGTTTCGTCTTGTTATGACGAACGGTCACGTCACTCTGATTTCCAATTTGAGCGTTTAGATTGTTGTGATGCACGGTCACGTCATTCTGATTTCCGCCGTGAGCGCGGAACGGCGCCGTGGAATTGGTGTGCTGTGACCGCACTTGCATGTTCGTTGGATGAACAGCTTTAGTCTGACCCTTTTGCACAGCAACAGCATTATTGTTCCCCTTTTTCTTGGGCCCATTGCCGTTCTGTTCATCTGCAGCACCAGCGGCCATGGCAAACGCCAGGCTTCCGACACATGTTAAAAAAAGAATTCGTTTCATAATTTTTTTCCTCGTAAACTTAGACAAGCAGACTAGGAATTTATTCAACCTGCTTAAGTAATTAAACGCCAGGAACGGGCTCGGGTTGCGCGGGCCGTCATGCGGGATGGTCATTTCGCGACAATTTGCTGACGGACAGCTTCAAAAAGAACAATCGCGACAGCCGTCGCCAGATTCAGGCTGCGCGTTCCGTGCATCGGGATCGTGATGCAATTGTCGATGTTAGCGCCGAGCATGTTTTCCGGCAGCCCTTTTGTCTCCCGGCCGAAGACAAAAAAATCGCCGCGCTCAAACTGAATCTCGTGATAGGGACGGCGCGTCTTCGTTGTCAGAAAAAAGTAACGCGCGCTCGCGGCTTGCGCTTTCTGCAGTTCCACGAACGAATTCCAAATCCGCACATCCACTTCATCCCAATAATCGAGACCCGCGCGTTTCAATTGTCGATCATCCAGCGAGAACCCGAGCGGCTTCACCAAATGCAATGTCGATCTTGTCGCCAGACAAAGCCGTCCAATGTTGCCAGTGTTCGGCGGAATTTCCGGCTCGATCAGGACGACGTTGAACATGCAAAGGTAGGGATGGCTCTCCGAGCCGTCCGTCGAATTCCCAAAATAGTCGGACGCCCCGGAGGTGCGTCCCTACCAATTTATCCGAGTTTGCTCGCGACGAATTTCTCGAGCTTAACGATGTCGGCGCTGAATTTGCGGATGCCTTCCGACGTCTTTTCCGTCGCCATCGCGTTGTCGTTAAACAAATATCGGAATTTTTTCTCGTCCATCTCCAGCCGCGGCACGTCCGCTTTCTTCGCTTTTTCCGGATCGAGTTTGCGCTCAACTGGCTCATACGACTCAGCCAATTTTTCCAGCAAATCCGGACTGATCGTGAGCAGATCGCAACCGGCCAGCTCAATAATCTGACTGATGTTGCGAAAGCTCGCGCCCATTACTTCAGTCTTGTAGCCGTACTTTTTGTAATACGTGTAAATTTCCTCCACCGATTTCACGCCGGGATCTTCCGCGCCGGTATAGTCGCGCTTGTTCGCGGCTTTGTACCAGTCGTAAATCCGGCCGACGAAGGGTGAGATCAGCTCGATCCCCGCTTCGGCGCAACGCACCGCTTGCGGTAGCGAAAACATCAGCGTCAGATTGCAATTGATCCCCTCCTTCTCCAATACCTCGCCCGCGGCGATCCCTTCCCATGTCGATGCAATCTTGATGAGCACGCGTTCGCGCGGAATTTTCCGCTCCTCGTAAATCTTGATCAATTGGCGTCCCTTGTTAATCGAACCTTCGACATCGAACGAAAGTCGCGCATCGGTTTCGGTCGAAACGCGACCCGGCACGATCTTCAAAATTTCGGAACCGAATTGCACGAGCAGATGATCGATGACGTCTTCGACCTGTGCTGCGCCGCTCAGGCCGGAGCTCTTGCGGTCGGCCAGCACTTCGTCGAGCAGATGAAAATATTTTTCTTTCTGCGTAGTCGCGAAAATGAGACTCGGGTTTGTCGTCGCGTCGCGCGGTTTAAATTCTTTGATCGATTCGAAGTCCCCCGTGTCCGCGACAACGACGGTGAACTTCTTCAGTTGCTCGAGCTGACTAAGTTTTGATTCGCTCTTCTTGGATTCAGCAACGGCAGTGCTCATGATTTTTGCCTCCGGGATGGTCTGTAGCTGGAGCAAATCGTAAGGCCCTCGCTCCGACCACACAATCCCAATTATGCGGAGACGGGGCGGGCCGAAGTGGCCGAACGCTTCGAGCCGAGCGCGGCTTTCACGAAATTATTTCCGATCTCCCACATTGGGCCGGGAAATTTTCGGCATTCGGTAAGCACGTCGTCGAGCGCGGTAACGAAAAGATCGACTTCGCGTTCGCCGATGATGAGCGGCGGCAAGATTTTCACGACGTCCATGGCGTGGCCGGCCACTTGCGTGAGAATGCGATGCTTGCTCAGCATCTGCGTCACCACCATTTGGGCAAAAAGCACCTTGTCGATCTTGTGCAGGAATTTCCAAGCCATCTTCAGTTTGAATTCCTGCGGCTCATGAAACTCGATCCCGATCATGAGACCTTTACCGCGCACTTCTTTGATGAACGAGTGTTTCGCGCGCAACATGTCGATCTTCGCCATCAACAGCGCGCCCATTTTTGCGGAATTCTCGACGAGGTTCTCATTATCGATCACTTCGAGCGACGCGAGCCCGCACGCCATCGCGAGATTGTTGCGGCCGAATGTCGTCGAATGAACGACGCAACGATCCATCCGCGAAAAAGTTTTCTGATAAATTTCTCGCCGCGTCACGATCGCGCCGCACGGGACGTAACCGCCGCTGAGTGTTTTCGCGAGCGTGATAATGTCCTGCTCAAGATTGCAGTGTTGAATGCCGAACATTTTTCCAGTGCGTCCGAGACCGGTCTGCACTTCGTCGGAGATGAGAAGCGTCCCGTAAGATCGACATAATTCCTGGGCGCGCACAAAAAAATCGGTCGCCGGCGATTTGCAGCCTTTTCCCTGGACTGTCTCAATGACGAAGGCTGCGACGTCGCGCAAACGTAATTGCCGATCTAACGCCTCGAGATCATCGAGAGGCACGCGCGCGTCGAATCCTTCCATCAACGGTCCGAAACCTTCGGTGAAACTTTCGCAGCCCATCAACGAAAGCGAGCCGAGACTCAATCCATGAAACGCGCTCTCGAGCGAGATGACACGCTTCCGTCCTGTGGCGGCGCGCGCAAATTTCAGCGCGCCTTCCATCGCTTCGGTGCCCGAGTTGCAAAAGAAAACGGCATCGAGATGCGGCGGCGTCCGTTTCGTGATCGCCTCCGCGAGCAATCCGCTGAGCAGCGAGCAATCCATCTGCACCATGTTTGGAAGATCGAGATCAAGCACGTCGCGGATCGCCTGCTTCACCACCGGATGATTTCGCCCGATATTGAAAACGCTGTAGCCGCTCAGAAAATCGAGATAGGCGGTGTTATCCATGTCGTAGAGATACGCGCCCTCCGCTCGTGCATAGACCTTGTCGAAACCGATGACGCGCTGCGCCGCTACGAGCGTGCGGTTGATGTGCCGCTCGTGCAGTTGGTAATTCTCGCCCAACCGCGCCGCGATGATTTCCTTCAGGTCAAAAGCCACGACGAAAGATTCTGCGATTTAGGTTCGAAACGCAAACGCACCGCGCCTTAAGGTTTCCAGTCGCGATAAGCCTCGTGGGCGCCAAGTTGTAGATTGGTCTTGCCCTGGCCGTACTGATCGAGCTGTTCGGCCAACCATTGAAACCACTCAAATGTTTTCTGCGATCCGCTACGTTGCCGTTCATATTCGACGAACCGCCGTAACTTCCGCCAAATGACACGAATATTTCCGCCGACCAAGTTGTCCACGATTCGCAATGGAACGATGCGCTCGAAGACGGCATACCCAAGCCCTTCGATAACGATCCCGACCAACCGCACCGCAGTCAGTGTTTTGGTGTCAGATTGGATTTCTGCCGGCGTGGCGTTTTCAGGAACGGTTTGAACGACGAGAACCGATTCCATGTACGCCGGCGTCAGCATAGCGTGAACTGCCTCGAGCGCGGCGCGCTCCTCGCGATCTCGCCGCAGTCGACGGGCTTCGGTTAATCCAAAGAGACCGCCGAGGATTAAAGTCAGCGCGGTTGCGATGTTAGCGAGCGTCGAAATGTCCACGAGTAGAACTTACCAAGCGGGTCCCGCGCCGCGATGATTTCCTTCAGGTCAAAAGCCACGACGAAAGATTCTGCGATTTAGGTTCGAAACGCAAACGCACCGCGCCTTAAGGTTTCCAGTCGTGGTAAACTTTCGGAGCGCCCGCGGTCAAGCTCGTGAGACTTTGACTATGTCGATCTAATTGGGGGGCAAGCCACTCGAACCATTCCCAACCTTTCTGAGACCCGCTCCGAGCGCGATCATGCGCGACGTAGTCTTTCATTTTTCGCCACGTCACGCGCACGATGCCTCCCATCATGTCGTCCACCATGGCCAGTGGAACCAATCGCGCGTAAACCGCGTAACCAACCGCTTCGAGAATAAGTCCGATCGAATGAAAGGCGTCGAGCATCTTGGCGTCTCGTTCAAGAGCCTCCGGTGCGACATTGTCCGGCGCGGAATCGACCAGAACAGCCGAGCGCAACCATTCGCTCGTTAGCATCGCGTGCAACAGTTCGAAGGCGGCGCGTTCCTCTCGCTCGCGGCGCAGGTGACGAACTTCAAACCATCCAAACACCACGCCGGTAAGAACGGTGATCGCCGTCGCCACGTTCGCGATCGTGCTGATATCCATGCTTCAATGTGCCGTTTGTGCGCCAAATAAAAAAGCCGCAGGATTCGCGCGGAACCCTGCGGCTGCAGTTTTACGATTGTGTCGATTTAATCGTCGTCCACAACCACGCGCTCGACCACGCGAGTTTCACCCGTGCCGCTGTAATAAACGTGCACGCGCGCACCCGGTTTGATCAGATGCTCGTCGATCTCTTTGCCGGCTTTGTTCATGTAATGAACGGTCTTGCCGATCGCGTAACTGAGCGGATCGGTCACACCTTCCCGATGAACAACGATCGTTTTGCCAGGCGTGAATGTCGTCACAGTCCCGTCGGTCGAAGTTGTCGTGGTGGTGGTTTCACTCGATTCTGTGACCGGATTGGTGGTCGTCGATTGGCTCGTTGTTGTGCTTGTTTGAGCGAACGCCAACGGCGCTACGAGCGCGCAGGCGAGGCTAATAAGTGTTCGTTTCATAATTCCTTTCGTTTGGTTACTCTTCCGTTGCTTTAAATTTCGTAGCTGGCGAAGCTTATGGACGGCTCGGAAAGCGCGTTCGTCACAAAAACTGCGCGTTGAGACATCCCGCGGATCAGTTAACGTGCCGATGTCGATGCCCAATTCGATTGTCGATCCAACCGTCACGCCCAAGCTGGTGGCGGAGCACGGACTGACGCCGGACGAATTCGAGCGCATCAAAAAAATTCTCGGCCGCGAGCCGAACTTCACTGAACTCGGAATCTTTTCCGTAATGTGGAGCGAGCATTGCTCGTACAAAAATTCCCGGAAAGAGCTGAAGAAATTCCCGACAAGCGGACCAAACATTCTCGTCAAAGCCGGGGAAGAAAACGCGGGCGTTGTCGATATTGGCGATAGCTGGGCGATCGCGTTCAAGATCGAGAGCCACAATCATCCGAGCGCGATCGAGCCGTTCCAAGGCGCGGCCACCGGCGTCGGCGGAATCATTCGCGATATCTTCACGATGGGCGCGCGCCCGGAATTTTGCCTCAACTCGCTGCGCTTCGGACCAATCGCTGCTTGCGGCGATCCCGCGACCGCGGCCGCAAATCGCCGTCTATTTACCGGTGTGGTCTCCGGCATTGCGCACTACGGTAATTGCATCGGCATTCCCACGATCGGCGGCGAAATTTATTTCGATCCAAGTTTCGAGGGCAATCCGCTCGTGAATGTTTTTTGTCTCGGGGTTCTGCGACACGAACAACTCGCGCGCGGTGCGGCCAAAGGAATCGGCAATCCGGTTTTCTACGTCGGCGCCGAAACTGGCCGCGACGGTTTGGCCGGCGCTGCATTTGCTTCGCGCGAACTCACGGAAGAATCGCGCGAAGATCGGCCCGCCGTCCAAGTGGGCGATCCGTTTAAAGAAAAACTTTTACTGGAAGCTTGCCTGGAACTTCTGGCACGCAACGCCGTCGCTGGAATTCAGGATATGGGCGCGGCCGGTCTCACTTGTTCGACCTGTGAGACCGCGAGTCGCGGCGGTAGCGGCATTGAGATCGATCTGGCAAAAGTGCCTAAACGCGAGCCGGGTATGACGCCGTATGAAATTCTGCTCAGCGAATCACAGGAGCGCATGTTGATCATCGCCCGGCGCGGGAAAGAAAATCTCGTGCGCGAGATTTTCGACAAATGGGATGTGCCCTGTGCCGAAATCGGGCGCGTGACCGATGACGGAATGATGCGCGTCCGCAACAACGGCACGATCGCCGCGGAAATTCCGGCGAGACCACTGGCAGAAGAAGCGCCGCTTTACTCGCGAGAAGCGAAGCGGCCGCTTGCTCCGGCCGGGATCGGCGATCCCGTCTACAGCCATCTCCCGAAGATCGACAATCACGCAGCGCTGCGTCAATTGCTGCGCGACGCCACGATCGCCTCCAAGAACTGGGTCTATCGCCAGTACGATCACACCGTGCGCACCGGTACAGTAGTGAAACCTGGCTCGGATGCCGCCGTTTTCTTTGTTCGTTATGCCAACAAGATTTTGGCGGCGACCACCGATTGCAATTCGCTCTATTGCGCGCTCGATCCGCGCGAAGGCGCCAAAATTGCAGTGGCGGAGGCGGCGCGCAACCTCACCTGTTCGGGCGCCCGCCCGGTCGCAATAACCGACAACCTGAACTTCGGCAACCCTTATAAGCCGGAAAATTTCTGGCAGTTGCGCGAGGCGGTGGAAGGAATTGCCGAAGCTTGCCGCACCTTCGGCACGCCGGTCACGGGCGGAAATGTCTCATTATATAATGAGAGCCCTGCCGGAGTCGTCGATCCAACGCCGACCATTGCCATGGTCGGTTTGATCGATGACGAACGCCACATTACTACGCAATGGTTCAAAGACCCGGGCGACGCGATCATCCTCGTGGGCGAGATCGGGAACGAACTCGGCGGCTCGCGTTACCTGAAAGTTTGCCACGGAAAGAAAATCGGGCCCCCGCCGCGTGTCGATCTGGCGCATGAGATTAAGATCCAGAATGCGGTGCGTGATTTGATTCGAGAAGGGCTCGTCAAAAGCGCTCACGATTGTTCCGAAGGCGGACTGGCCGTTGCACTTTCGGAAGCTTGTTTCAATCCACAAGGCTTGTTAGGCGCTGATGTCGATCTAGAGAACTGTAGAGGCAGCCGTGCCGGCTGCGCAGGCGACACGCCTGCCGCTACAGAAG
>CATPCN010000403.1 GCA_955652855.1 uncultured Chthoniobacterales bacterium
GCGGACCAAACTTTACAGATCTCGTAGACATCAACGACTGGGAAGAGCATGTAGTGTCCCCACCACATGTAAACGTCCGCAGTAGGAATGGTGGCAGCGATAATAATCGCTGTGTAAGTCACCAGCGATAAAAGCACCGGCCTCCATTGTGCCCAATGCCACAGCGGAAATCCTACTCCCTTCTCCACCCGTTTCTCTGACAGAAGTGGCACGTTTACTTCGGATGCCTGATCACTGCTCTGCATGATCTATGTCGATCGAGGCTCACTCAACGAGTCAAGAGTTGCGTTCATTTTTCACTTAAACACATGGTTCTCCGCCAGAACGCCATGTCAGTTGTCTCGAGTCACATCCAGCTTCGCGAGAAGTTTTGAATATTTCTTTGCATACAGGCGAAATTCGTAGGTTGAATCGAATTGGATCCAGTCAACTTTCAACGTGCCGGAAGGAGCGCGCGCAAGGAAGACTTCCGGGGATCGATTTGCTTTGGCGTAGAGGTCGCCTGTCGCTTCGCTTCCTGTATTCCAAGTGATGACAGTCGATCCGAGTGGTTGGTCTAAATTGCCGGCCGGAACGGGATTTGGTTCAGCGGACAAGAGGGGTTTGCCGCCGGATTGAGAAGTTCCGTCCTGAGTCGAGTGGCGGCTCTCGCCATCACACGCGCTCAGCAACAAACAACAAATCACAGAGCCACAGGAAAGCGGCAGGTGTAATATTCGGTGCACTCTTGGCCAATCGTAGAGCTTGGACCGGCTATGTCAATCCACTGACCATGGCGAACCGCTCACGATATTACCGAATAACGATAACCTTAGCCAGAAGACGTCGGGGACCCGCACTCGTGTAGAGCCGGAACTCGTAATGGCTCCCGGCTGTAATCCAGTCTGCCTCCACCGAGCCGACAGATCCGCGAGCAAAAAGATGCTCGGGTTCACCATCACGTGACACGTAGATCTCGCCATCGGCGCCTGCTAGTGTTGTCCAGGAAATTTTCGTTCGCCCTGGATCGGAGCCGGTTGGAACGGGATTTGGCTCGGCGACGATTGTAGCAGTTCTTCCTACCGCCCTTACTTCGATCGTCTCCGCCGCTGACGTTTCCGGGCTGGAGTAGAGCCGAAATTGATAGCGCCTTCCCGGTTTGATGTCGTTAAGTACCTTGAGACCTGATCGGCCATCGGCGAAAAGCTCTTCGGCCCCGCCATCGACTGCTACTGTCACACGTCCGTCCAAAGTGCTATAGGTATTCCAGGAGATCGCTGTCTGTCCGAGTTGTCCGGCGGGCACGGAAACCGGGTTAGGAGTAACGAAGAGTACGGGTTGGCAATTATTGGCAAGCTTTCTGAGAGAATAATCATCAACCCAAATTTTTCCGCTTGCGGCCACAGCGTACACGGTTGCGTATTTAGTCTCTGCAGGTGCTCGAATCGTCATGCTGGACTCCTGCCATTGCGGTGCGGAAGGTACGTCCGTGAGGGCGACGGTCGAAGGTGACAGCTCACGGTTGTTTTCGTCTCTCCAGTTTAGCTGGAGACGCAAGGTTCCCAGTTTCGAGGACCCCGACCTTTGGCGAACACTCAGCCGGTAGCATTTGCCTGCTTCGATGGCGACAGGGTCGGATACAAGGAAATCCCTTGGTGTCACAGCACAAGCGGCGCCGCCGCCGTAAGAGTGGTTTCCTGTTCGTTCGATTACCGGTTTGCCGATTATCCCCCAACTGGAAAGTGTTGTTGCGTTGCCTGCTTCGAAGCTTCCATTAGCAAGTAGCTCTATCCCGTCGCTCTCATGAGCTCCACTGCCAATTTCGTAGATGTGAACACCACTTAGGACAGTAACTTCTTTGAGTCCCGGGCTTGCCTTGATGGCCGATTCCAGTGAGTTCCACGTTTGGTAGATGTTCCAAAATGACACGCCCGCTCGATAAAGGTTTTCGTCTACGAGAACGTACTTTGCGCCCCATCTCGAGAGTAGATCAAGCGTCCAGGGAGATGGAAAGGCGCTTAGATCGCCCCAGAACGCGAGGTTCGGCGGATTTTGGGCGTTGCCCATGATGATTCGCTTCCCGGATAATCTTGTGGAGTAAATCGCCGGTCCGCCATAGGCGTGCTGGGGTATCGGGTATTCCATAAATGCAAAATTGCCCGATTGCTTAGAAAGCCATTGATCAACCGCACGCGGCCTGACCGGGCTCATGTCCATCGGCCTTGGAAAAACGTCCAAGACGACAAGTCCAGTGATGATTGCGATCACCCCGAGCTGCATGGTAGCGCGCGGACGAAACAGCTCCTTCATCCAATCGAGAAGACAAACCAAGCCGGCGGCGGCCAAAAGCCCTATGGAGAGTTCGACAAAAAATCCGAGGCGTGCCCAGGCACGAAGATTATTAAAGCCGGGAAGTTGGCGCAGCAGTCTGCCTGGCGCAAGAATCGGTGACAAAGCGACATCATTTGTCGAGCCGCTTAGGGGAGGTGGGTGAGTAACGTAAATTCCCGGACCGAATGACAAAAGAAGGCAGCCCAGCGCCATCGCGGTGAGCGCGACTACCACCCTGCGCCGGCGATGGAAAACCCCTGCTATGGTCAGGAACAACGCGGCCGTGCCGAGATAGAGTTGCCATTCTGACTGCCAAAGCCCGTTTGCTCCGTTGCGCCAGAGTTGGCCAACCTGATGTCCCCATAGCAAATGCGTGGTGGGTGGAATGACGTAGTCAGCCAATGCCGCGGCGAAAGCCTGCGACTCACCGGCACCGCGGTAATCGACAACCCCTCCATCTGTCGCAACATAATAGGGGATCAAGAACGGCAGCACGAAAGTCAGAGCAATGCCGGCCGAAATGAGGCTTAGCTTCAGGAGATGCCGAAGTTCTTTTCCCGGCGCTCTCCAATGGATTCGAAAGGCAACGTAAAACGCTGCCGCAATCGGAACCATGAAGAAGTAGTACCAGGTCGCCC
>CATPCN010000404.1 GCA_955652855.1 uncultured Chthoniobacterales bacterium
GATCGAAATAGCTGCGCCGATTAATTGCGATCGCGCTTACGGGCGCGCCGGTGTCGAGCACCATCAACGCCGGTTTGTCATTAATATAAGCGCGAATGAGCAAATGATTTTGATGTGAACGCGCGAGCGGCAGCGCCTCGAATTGAACCCCTCCCTGCGGGATTCGCGGAGGGCTCGCGCCAAACGCATTGAAGGTAAATGCGAAGCAAACAAAAAGCGTGGCGATCGTTTGCCGTGAAATAAAAATCCGTTTTCGAGTAATCACGCGCCGATGATAGCATAGTCGTGTCACGGTGAAAACGCTTGCTTCATCCCTCGTCAGCCGGTATTCGGACGGGGGGATTCTTCTATGAGTGATCGTTCAAAGTCAGTCCGCGCAATCAGCGCATTTTGTTTCTGCGCAAGCGCAGCCATTTGCCTGTCGATCTTCGTCTCAAGCTGCAACAAAAGTGAAACCGCGGGGGGCTCAAGTAGCGGCGACATGATCAAGATCGGCGAGTTTACTTGCCTCACTGGACAGACGGCGAGCTTCGGCACTGCGTCGCACAATGGCGCGATCATGGTGATCGACGAAGCGAATGCGAATGGCGGCGTGCTTGGTAAAAAGATCAAGTTAATCACGGAAGACGATCAATCGAAGCCCGGGGAAGCGGCCACGGCCGTGCGAAAACTGATTTCACGCGATCACATCGTGGCGTTGATCGGCGAGATCGCTTCCTCACGCTCGCTCGAAGGCGGACCGATCGCGCAACAAAATAAAATCCCGATGGTTTCGCCGGGCTCGACCAACCAGAACGTCACGAAGATCGGCGATTACATTTTCCGCGTTTGTTTTATCGATCCATTCCAGGGAACCGTGATGGCGAAATTCTCTCTCAATTCCCTGAAGAAAACGAAGGTCGCGGTCTTGACCGATGTTCGGCAGGATTACAGCGTCGGCCTGGCCCAATTTTTCAAAGAATACTTCACGAAGCATGGCGGAACCATTGTCGCGGAACAAAGCTACAGCTCCGGCGACCAGGATTTCAAAGCTCAACTCACGTCGATCCGCGCGGCTAATCCTGAGGCGATTTTTGTCCCCGGGTATTATAATGAAGTCGGATTGATCGCGCTGCAGGCGCGTGAACTTGGAATCAAGGTGCCGTTATTGGGAGGCGACGGCTGGGATTCGCCCACGCTGACCCAAATCGGTGGGCCGGCGATGGAGGGAAACTTCTTCGCCAACCATTTCTCGACGGAAGATAAGTCACCGGTGATTCAAGATTTCGTTCACCAATACAAGGCGCGCTTCAATAAGGAACCGGACGGAATGGCCGCGCTCGGCTACGATGCTGCAAAGGTGTTGCTCGACGCCGTGACGCGCGCGGGTTCGACTGATCCGGCGAAATTGCGCGATGCTCTCGCCGGGACGAAGGACTTTCAGGGCGTGACAGGCAAAATCACGATCGACGAAAATCGAAATGCGAATAAGTCAGCGGTGGTCCTCACGATCAAGGACAAGCAGTTCCACTACGTCGAGACAATCGCTCCGTAGCCTAACGAGTTAGATCGAGGTCTGTTCGGGGTACTTCGCGCGTGAACCAGTTCCTCCAGCAGCTGATCAACGGGCTCTCGCTCGGTTCGATCTACGCGCTGATCGCGCTGGGCTACACCATGGTGTACGGCGTGCTGCGCTTTATTAATTTCGCACACGGCGATGTCTTTATGCTCGGCGCCTATGTCGGATTGTACGCAGGTCGCTGGATGTCGGACAAAATGCAGACAGGCCCGTCCATCCTACTGGCGGTTTTAGTGCTCGCCATTTCCATGGCGGTTTGCGCGGTGGTCGGAGTTGTAATCGAACGACTTGCCTACGCGCCTCTGCGAAATCGACCGCGGCTGACGGTTCTCATCACCGCCATTGGTGTGTCGTTGTTTTTGGAATATGGCGGACAACAATTCTTCGGCGCCGGCCCTGAGAATTTTCCGCAGATCCTGCCGCGTTACGAAGTTTTGCATACCGCGACTTTGAGTGTGACCAGCAATCAACTGATTGTGCTGTCCGTGACGGTCGCGCTTCTTATCGCGCTGAGTTTTATCGTGCTAAAAACGAAGCTCGGCACGGCCATGCGCGCTCTTTCATTTAATCCGACGGCTGCGTCTTTGATGGGGATTAATAATAGCGTGGTGATTTCTTTTACCTTTGGGCTGGGTTCGGCGCTGGCTGCGGCCGCAGGAATTTTGTGGGCAGTCAATTATCCATCAATCAATCCATTGATGGGATTGCTGCCGGGCATCAAGGCGTTCGTCGCGGCGGTCCTCGGAGGAATTGGAAATATTCCGGGCGCGGCGCTCGGCGGTTTGATTCTCGGAGTCACGGAGACGCTCGTGGTTGGCTATAGCGATCGATTGCACATTCCTCCGAGCTATCGCGACGCGGTCGCGTTTGTCGTGCTCATTATAATTCTGCTCTTCAAACCTTCCGGCCTCTTGGGCAAGAGCGGTTCCGAGAAGGTATGAAGATCGCCGCGTCGAAGATCTATCTGGTGATCGCGGCGGTGTTGAGTTTCGTCGTTTCGTACTGGCTGCCCATGGATCAGTACGTTCGGGAAATTGTTCTCACGATCGGGATCAACATCATTCTGGCCGTCAGCCTTAATTTGGTAAATGGATTCACTGGACAATTCTCACTTGGCCATGCCGGGTTCATGGCCATCGGCGCGTACCTTTCCGCGGCAGTGACAACATTTTGGGCGCCGCGCTTGCTCGGTGTTTCAGTCGACACGACAACGGGATTAACCGGAGCGTTGGTCTTCTTTTGCGCGCTTCTTGCGGGTGCGTTCGCGGCCGCTCTCGCCGGATTAATGATTGGTATCCCATCGCTGCGCCTCAGAGGAGATTACCTGGCGATCGCGACACTCGGATTCGGCGAGATCATTCGCGTTGTTCTGCAAAACACGGAAACGATGGGCGGGTCGCGCGGATTCAGCGTGACCCACGGTTACACAACGCTTTTTTGGACTTTCCTCTTCGCGGCCATCACCATTTATGTCGTGAGCAATCTCGTGAATTCTGCCTACGGCCGCGGTTTCCTCGCCGTAAGAGATGATGAAGTCGCGGCGGAATCCATTGGCGTAAACACGACAAAATACAAAGTCATCGCTTTTGTTTTAGCGGCGGCTTTTGCCGGCATCGCCGGCGGGCTTTATGCGCATTTCAAGCAGTACCTCCATCCGGACGGTTTTAATTTTCTCAAATCGATCGAGGTCGTCGTGATGGTGATTGTCGGTGGAATGGGAAGCAACCTCGGAGTCGTCGCGGCCGCTATCTTCCTCTCCCTGCTCCCTGAAGCTTTGCGGTTCATCCCCCAATGGTACGAACAACTGTTCGGCGTCGCTCTTCCCCAAGTAATCGACCACTTGTTGCAAAATCGAATGCTCATCTACTCGGTGCTTCTCATCATCATGATGTTGACGCGTCCGCAGGGCATCTTTGGTGGGAGTAATTGGCAGCCAGCCTTTTTGTTTAAAAAGAGAACCCCCACGCGCTGATGGAATCGCTGCTTGAACTGCGCGAGTGCACGATGCGATTCGGCGGCCTGACCGCGCTCTCGAATCTTTCTTTGCAAATCGGACCGCACGATCTCGTCGGGTTGATCGGCCCGAACGGAGCTGGAAAGACGACCGTGTTCAATATTATCACCGGAATATACGAGCCGACGTCCGGCGCGATTCAGTTTATCGGACAGACTTTGATCGGCCGCAAAGCTTCCGCAATCGCGGCGCGTGGCATCGCACGAACTTTTCAGAATATCCGGCTTTTCGCGTCGCTCTCCGTTTACGACAACGTTCGATCCGCCTTCACCATGCATCTGCGGCACGGCATCGCGCACGCACTTTGGCGCGGTGGATCATTCCGCCGCGAAGAAGCCGAGATTAAGGATCGTGTGCTCGAGATTCTGAAGATCTTCGGTCTCGAAGATCTCCGTGATGTTCCGTGCAAAAGTTTATCTTACGGCGATCAGCGACGGCTCGAAATTGTGCGCGCACTTGCCACCAAGCCGAAGCTCTTGCTCCTCGACGAACCCGCCGCTGGAATGAATCCGCGCGAGAAGGAAGCACTCATGGAGCTAATCCAGTTCGTAAAACAAAAATTCCAGATCGCGGTGCTGCTGGTCGAACATGACATGCGAGTCGTGATGGGAATTTGCATGCGGGTGGCGGTGCTCGATTACGGAATCAAGATCGCGGAAGGGACGCCTTCGGCAATTCAGGCCGACAAGCGGGTCATCGAAGCCTATCTCGGCGCGGAAGCAGCGTAGGAGCGA
>CATPCN010000405.1 GCA_955652855.1 uncultured Chthoniobacterales bacterium
CTTTCAGTTCAGGGCCCAAATCGACTAGATCGAGCCCGATGGGGGGGGTGTTCGCCTCGCTGGCTTGCGGACCCTTTTGCAGCGAGAAAAATTGTGCGACGTCGATCTGCGCGAACGGCGCGAGAGCACCCAGGGAAATCGAGCGTGCGCGATCGTTGATGTGACTGGCGCTTCCCGCCCAGACGAGGCCGACCCGGAGACGGCCATCCGCGGCCAGCCGCGGGCGCCATCGCTCCATGCAGTCCGGTTCCGCTTGAAGATAGGGAATACTGGCAGGGATTGAATGCAGTTCGGTCCCGAGAACGCGCGGAAGGCTCATCAACCGGATATGGAAGTCGTAGGGCGGCGCGACGCCTTCTGTGATCGCTTGATCGATACCGACGAAATGGTTTCCCAATTTCCCGAATTCGACCGGTGCATGAAACACGACTCTAGCGCCTCTTTCCTTCAGCATGGGAGCGTAGCGGAGAAATTGGATCGAGTCCCCCAATCCCTGCTCGGCGCGCAGGAGGACCGTCCGCCCGCGAAGATCCTGTCCCGACCACGCCGGCTGACGCACTTCGGGACGCGACGACAGCGCATTTTTTCGCAACAACCGGAATTCGTATTCGTTCCATCCCTCGGCGTACGCGCCGGCCGTGAGCAGCGCACGCGCGAAGGAGAAATGACCATCAACCGAAGGCGAATGCGGCAGGTTGCGGCGGAACACGTCGATGGCCTCCTGAGTCTGCCCTTCCTCCAACAGCGCGATCCCCAGATTGACGAATCCCTCTCGCGGATCGTTGCTCGACCGCTCGATTTGCTCAGCCCTCGCGAACGCCACGATGGCCTCCCGGAAGCGACTTTGTCGCTCAAGCGCAACACCGAGGTGGTTCCATGTCGTTGCACGCTCGGCATCCAATTCGAGCGCGCGCCGCGCCTGTGCCTCGGCCGTGGCAAGGTGGCCTTGCATCAAGGCGCAATCACAAAGGCCAATAACGCTTTCGAATCGATCAGACGAGTTAACGAGCGCGCGCTCGAAGTATGCGGCAGCCTCAACAGGCCGGTTGCGCGCCTGCAGGACGATCGCAAGATCGAAGCACGCACTCGATTCGCCAGGCTGGAGTGCGATCGATTGGCGTAGCGCCGACTCGGCGGCGTCGAGGTCGCCGATACGCAGACACGAGTATCCCAGATCGGCGAGGGACACTGCCGTGCGGATGCCCAATGCTCGCGCTCGCGCGGCGCTTTCGCGTGCATCGCTTGTACGGCCCCATTGAATCAGAGTGGATGCGCGCGCGATCCATAGATCGGGATCGTCGGGCGTTGATTTCAGACGCCGATCGATAATGGAAAGCGATTCTCCGAGACGCCCCGAATCCGCCTTCGCGCGGGCCGTGGCGACCACGTGTAGCGTATCGGCATCAAATTCTGAACCCTGCCATGACGGTTCGGCCACCGTCGAGCCGGCGTGCCCTTCATCGATGGGAATCCCGCTCCCGGAATTCCTGAACCACTTGCCGAGTAATGACATGGCGGGCACGCTTACCGGTTCGTAGCTCTAGTAAAGGGCGGGGATCCCGTGGCGCGCGTCGAAAGACACCGGATTTCCACCGGCGCACGAACAACGCAATTCCCGGGACATTCATTACCCATTTCGAAAACCATCAATCGGGTAACGGCACACAATCGGGGAATGTCGAGCGCCCGGCGAACTCCTCGGGCACCGCAACGAAGGTCTGCGCGCTGCGTCCATCGAAGACGTCCGTGTCGCGGTGATTGAAATTTCGCGGATTGAACAAAGCAGTTTCCATCCTCATGCATCGATAACCGTAGCCGCGAACGGACCCCACCAGCCCCCCTAGCGCGTCCGATGCGGCCGCGACGAACAACACTGGCCGCAATCGCTGCAATGTGCCGGCCGCGCCGCTGAGGACATCGATACCGACGAATGCGTCGTTGACCTTTAACAAGTGCAGAGCCGGCAGACGCAACTCGTCGATCGTCTCGCACTCCGGCGGCCCCACTTTGCGGATCGGCGAAGCGAGGCGGCGTCGCATGTGCGTGACGTTCGTGGCACCATGCAGCGCCAGGTTCTGTTGCAGAATGCGTCGCTGCACCGGGTCGTCTTCATAGAGCATCAGGTGCCCGCCCGGCGCCAGTAACGACGCGAGGTACACCGAGTGCGCGCCGATGCCGGCTCCCACCTCAACGATCTGGGCCTCAGGCCGGATAAGGATCGCGAGCAGTTCGAGCTGTGGCTGCAGGTATTCACCATACCAGTCCATCGACTTGCCCACTGGTGTGTCGTGCGGCGCGTATTGCATTAGGCCGTGGCGACACTCGGCGATCGCGAAAAATCCGGGACGCACGCACGGCGCGGCGCCGATATCGGGGAACGCCGGAGCATCCGCGCGCACGGAATCGGGCATGGCGTTCGGTATATTGGGTGTCGCCACAACGCGATCGGAGATAAGACGATCTCGGAGCGCCTTCACGGCGCGGGCGATGACGTCGTGCCATTCGCCGCGCCGGCGCTGGCGGAAAAGCCGCATCGTTGGATACCAGGGGCTGTCGTCGCGACCTTCCAACCAGCGAAAATCTGGCGGCGCAGGCAACAGCGCCCACACCGGCCTGCCGAGTGCACCCGCCAGGTGCAAGACCGCGGTATCGACGGAGATCACGAGGTCGAGCACGCCGATCAGCGCTGCGGTGTCCTCGAAGTCGCGCAATCCCGGCGCGAGGTCGAGCATCGCGCGGCCGACGCCGCTCGTCGCAATCTCGCGGGCGGCCGGCCCCTTCTGCAGCGACACCAGACGTACGCCCGCGACGTCGGCGACCGGAGCGAACACATCGAGCGGAATCGATCGGTATCGGTCGCGCGCATGGTCTGGATTGCCGGCCCAGACGACGCCAACGTTGCGTGCGCTGCCGCCGCCCAGTTTCTCGCGCCATTGGCTTATCCGCTCCGGATCGGTCCAAAACGGCGGCGCCTGTGCCGGAATCGAATCGAGATCGGTGCCGAACACACGCGGCAGACTCATCAGGTGCGCGTAATAGTCGAACGCCGGATTTGGTTCGTCACCGTGAAGGACGCGGTCGACGCCGGTGAATCGCCGCGCGATTTCCACCATGCCCGGATTTGGCCGAAGCAGCACCGTCGCGCCAATGGCTTTTAGCAGTGGGGCATAACGCAGTAGCTGAATCGAGTCGCCGATACCCTGCTCCGAGTGCAGCAGGATTGTTCGGCCGCGAAGATCCTGACCGTTCCAAACTGGGACGCCGTAGCGCGCCCGCGCCGAGCGGAAGGGTTCGTCAGTCCAGCGGTACTCGTAGAGACTCCATCCCTCGCGCATCCTCCCCGCGCGCAACAGCAGCCCGGAATACGCAAGGAAACCGCGCGGCGATGGCCGGCGCGACAGATCTTTTTCTAAAATCTCCAATGCTTTGTCGGTACGCCCTTCGTCGCCGTGTGCGATCGCCAGATTGACGAAGTTGTCGACGTCGTCGTTCGAAATAAGCTCGAGGGCTTCGGCGCGCTCCAAGGCCTGCAGTCCTTCGGCGTATTTGTCCTGCCTGCTGAGAGCCGCGCCGAGATTCGACCAGGCGACGCCGCTCTCCGGTCGAGCCGCGACGGCGCGCCGGAATCGCGCCTCCGCGGCGGACAGGTCGTTGCAGTCCAGCAAGCACCGACCGAGCTGAGTGAGGGCGTCGAAATGTGCGGGATCGACTGCGAGAACCTCGTTGAAACTGTCAATCGCTTCGATCATGCGCCCGTTCGCGTACAGCGCTACAGCAAGGCCGAAGCGTGCGGCCGTCGATGTGGGGTCGGCAATCACCGCGTTGCGCATCCGAACCAACGCCTCGCTGGGGTCCCCGGCCGCAAAGCAGCACCAGCCGAGCTTGAGCGGAAGCGACGCGTCCCGCGCACCCGA
>CATPCN010000406.1 GCA_955652855.1 uncultured Chthoniobacterales bacterium
AACACGCGCGACGAGCCGCACGCTGATGCCAGCCGCTACCGCCGGTTTCACGTCATCGTGGGCGATTCGAACATGAGCCAGTGGGCGAGCGCGCTAAAAGTCGGAACGACCGCGCTCGTTCTCGATCTTATCGAGCGCGGTGAAGCGCCGCAGCTCGAGATCGCGCAACCGATCGAGGCGAACAAATCGATCAGTCGCGATCAAACTTACGATTGGATCATCGAACTGAAAGATGGTCGCAAGATTTCGGCGATCGATGTGCAACGGATTTATTTGCGCGCCGCCAGCAAGATCGACATAAACGAGGGCGACGAAGATCGGCAATGGATCTTGCGCGAGTGGGAAAACGTTCTCAACGATCTGGAGCGCGATGTAAATTTGGCGCGCGACCGCATCGATTGGGTCGCGAAGAAATTGTTGCTGAACGAACTGCAGCAAGAAGAGAAACTGGCCTGGAGCGATCCGTGGCTGCAATCAATCGATCTCGAATATCACAATGTCGATCTTGAGCGCGGGTTGTATTACGAACTCGTTAGGCAAGGCGCCATGCGCCGGATCGTCACCGAAGACGAAATAAGATTGTCGATCTTTAATCCCCCGGAAACCACGCGTGCGTTTTTTCGCGGGCGTTCCGTCGCACGCTTCAACGAACAAATCTCCTCGATCCAGTGGGACGAAATCGTCTTTGCCAATGGGTTGTGCCCGCACCGCGTGGCATTAACCGAAGCTGCCGTCGACGCGCGTCTCGAATCGCTCAATCACGCCGCGCGCAATGATAAAGATTTTGCGGAGTTCATCCGCGTGATCGCAATGTTATGACCACGTGATCAAACGCAGCTCGTGTGTTTGCATCAAGTGCGGATGGATCGGCACGACGCGCACACTGAAACCGTAAGTGCCGCTTTCGGTCCCGGGAACTGAGCCGCGGTAAATGTAATTTCCATCGCCATCGGCTCGCTCGCTTTGCTCGAGAATCGTGACCGCCGGATTTTTGACGCCGCCGTTTTCGGTTTCGCCGTGATAAGCTTCGACGCGCACATGTTGCGGATCGACCGCACCGAGATGAACGCGCGCGCTCACCTCCAGCGATTCGCCAACGAAAATGTTTTGTCGATCTTGATTGCTGACTTGCACATCGAAAATGTTCACCTGCGGCCAATCTTTGCGCATCTGCGCTTTCCATTGACTCAACTGCGTGGCGGCTCTGCAATCGTCGCGCGCGAATTCCTCGCAAGCTTGCGCGGCTGGCGTGTAAAGGCGCTCCGCATATTCTTTCACCATGCGATGCGTGTTGAAGATCGGCGTAACGCTGCGAATTGATTCGCGCATCAATTGCAGCCAGGCGAGCGGAAGTTTGCCGTCGGGCTTGGCGTAATAAAGAGGCACGATCTGATTTTCGAGGAGCTGATACAGCGAGCTCGCGTCGACTTCATTCTGAAATTCCACGGTGCCGTTTTGGATCTCGGCGCCGATCGCCCAGCCATTGTTGCCGTTGTAACTTTCGCCCCACCAGCCATCGAGCACGCTGAGATTGAGTCCGCCGTTCGGCGTCAATTTCATTCCGCTCGTTCCGCTCGCCTCCAGCGGACGCAGCGGATTGTTCAGCCAAAGATCGACACCCTGCACGAGCCGGCGCGCAATGTAAGTGTCGTAGTCTTCGATGAAGACGACGCGGTTTTCGAAACCGGCTTCGCGACTTAATTTATAAACTTCGCGAATGAGCGCCTTGCCCCCTTCGTCACGCGGATGCGCTTTGCCGGCGAAAATAAATTGCACGGGGCGCGTCGTGTCGTTGATCAGGCGATGCAGTCGTTCGCGATCGCTGAAGAGAAGCGCGCCGCGTTTGTAAGTTGCGAAGCGTCGCGCAAAACCGATCGTCAAAATTTCCGGATCGAGAATGCGATTCACTTTGCGCACCGCTTCCGGCGATTCGCCGACGCGCTCGCGCGCCATGCGCAACCGTTCGCGCACGAACTCGACCAGACGCAGTTTTAGTTTTTGATGCGTCTCCCAAAGTTGCGCGTCGGGAATATCGATCACGCCGCGCCAGAATTCCGGCTCGGTCAGATGTTCCTCCCAATCGCCCAGATGTTTACGATAAAGCGCGGAAAATTCCGGCGCCATCCAGGTTTTGGTGTGAATGCCATTGGTGATGCTGGTGATGGGCACTTCGTGCGCGGGCACGCCGGCCCAAACATCTTTCCAAAGCGCGCGGCTCACTTCGCCGTGCAATTTGCTCACGGCGTTGGCATGACGACTCATACGCAACGCGAGAATCGTCATGCTGAATGGATCGCTCGGATGGACGCGCGTTTGGCCGAAGGAGAACAGCTCGTCGAACGGCATGCGTAATTCCATCGCGAAATCTCCGAAATATTTTTTCATCATTTCGCGCGGGAACGCATCGTTGCCCGCCGGCACTGGTGTGTGCGTGCTGAAAACATTTGCCGCGGCGACAAGTTGAAGCGCCGAATAAAAATCGAGCTTCTTCTCGACGACGTTCCGACGAATGCGTTCCAGTGCGAGGAAAGCCGAGTGGCCTTCGTTCATGTGAAAAACTTCGGCGTCGACTCCGAGCGCGCTCAATGCTTTCACGCCGCCGATCCCGAGCATGATTTCCTGCCGCATGCGCATTTCTAAATCGCCGCCGTAAAGTTCCGCGGTGATGAGACGATCTTCCGCGATGTTCTCCGCCGTATCGGTGTCGAGGAGGTAAAGTGTGATGCGACCGACGCGGAGCTCCCAAATTTTCGCAAAAACATCTCGATCTAAAATTCGCACGGAAACGAGCAGCTTCGCGCCGTCGCGCTGCACTTCGCGAATGGGGAGATGATGAAAATTTTGGTTGAGATTGAT
>CATPCN010000407.1 GCA_955652855.1 uncultured Chthoniobacterales bacterium
CTCCTACATGCGACGCCGATTTGCTCCGGAACAATTGGAACAACAGCAAGCCCGCCGCGACCACCGCGACGCCGGCGATGAGACCTGCGAACTTACGTCCGCTCCATTGCGGGATGAACTCGTTAGGCGAAACATTCTCGGTGCGTTTCATCCCTTCCGGCGTCATCTCGAATGCCCATGCGATTACCAGGGCGATCGGAAACCCAAGGATCGTTAACAGCACGACCGCGCTAATAATTCCGTCCGGCAGATGCAGCGCCGGAACTACTGTTGCCGCGATTTGCATCACCAGCCAGCCGACGACCGCATAGGCGACCAAGATTCTGTAAACATGGAGACTCTTCAGCTCGGCGAAGAAGTTCTTCGGGTTCACAGCGAGTTACTTCGCATTACGCGGAACGATTTTCTCCGCAAGCGCCTCGAAGCGCGGGTCGCCGCGCAGCGGATCGAGAAAGCGGTCAACTTTAATAAAGCCGATGTCATTACCGGCGCGATCCTGATAACCTTGCTCAAGCCAGCGGAGCGCCTCCTCTTTATCGCCAAGTCCGAGGTAAACGAGGACAAAGCTGTAGGCTGAGACATATCGCTGTTTGGATAGGTCCTTCAGTTGGTCCAGTATTTTCAGCGCCTCGGTTTTATTGTTCGAGGAACCATAAGCATGACCCAGCAGTCCCAGCACAGAAGGATCATCGTTTAACGCTCTGGCCTTCTGGTATTCCGCAATCGCTGCTTCAAGAGCGCCTTTCAGCTCAAGTGCCTGGCCCAGGCTTTCATGGGCGGAGTAGAAGCCCGGGTCCATCTCTATCGTCGTGCGCAGCTGCTCGACTGCTTCATCATAGCGCCGCGCGTAATAGTAAGTGTCGCCGAGGGTGGTGTTGATGATGAGCGAGAGCGGATCAAGTTTCAGTGCTTGTTTCACCTCCGCAATGGCGTCGTCGTATTGCGCTACCGCCGTCAGAGGATCTCTGTACCAATGATGCGCCGTTGCGTAGTTCGGGTTCAGCTCAATCGCACGTTGGAATTCCGTGATCGATTGAGAGAAATCGAAGTCAAAGAAGAACGCTTCGCCCAAAGCAGTGTGCGCCTCTGCCAGGCTGTCGTCGAGCTCGAGAGCTTTCTTCGCCGCCGCCTTCGCCTTTGGATTACACTCTTGCGGCGTGCCTCCCGCGTAAGCGGGTAGCAAGACATAAGCTTCTGCGAGTCCGGAGTACGCCAGCGCGTAATTCGGATCGGTGGCGATGGCCTGATTGAAGTAATCGACCGACTTCTTCAGATCGTTGCCGGTTCGCTTGTTCCAGAAAAAGCGTCCCTTCAGATACAGCTGGTGCGCCGCTGGATTGTCGGTGGGATGCGCACGGATCGCACGTTCCTCATTGCGTGTCAGTTTCGCTTCCAGCATTTCTGCGATCGTCTTCGCAATCTCCGTTTCGACCGTAAAGATATCGCTCAACTTGCGGTCGTAGCTTTCGGCCCAGAGATGGGCATCGGTCGTGGCGTTAATCAACTGAACGCTCACACGGACTTGATCAGCCGCCTTCTGGACGCTGCCCTCCAGAATATTGGTCACACCCAGTTGTTTCGCGATCACCGGGAGGTTGTCCGGCGCACTTTTGAATCTCTGCGTCGACGCGCGCGAAATAACTTTTAAATCAGAGACCTTCGCCAGCCGTGTGAGGATTTCCTCCTCGATACCCTCAGCAAAGTACGCGTTATCCGGATCGTGGCTCAGATTGTCAAAGGGCAGCACCGCAATTGATTTCTCCGGCAGCTCGGCGCCTTCACCTTGTTTCGAACTCGTGTAACGCCCGAGGAAAAACACGCCCACCGAAAGCGCGCCGGCTATGATCACGACATAAATCCACGCACGTTTCCGAGATTGCGTTGGCTGATGCTCGGCGTCTACTGTTTCGGTGCGCTTCAATCCCTCGGGCGTCAGCTCAAAGGCCCATGCAATTATCAACGCGATCGGGAATCCAATCGCGATGAGCAGCACAACCAGTCTAACCGTCCAATTTGGAATTTCGAAGAATGGAAAAACCTGCGTTGCAACTTGAATCAGCAACCAGCCGACAATCGCGTAAACGACCGCGACTTTGTAAACATTGCGCCGCTTCAGCTCGGCGAAGAAGTTGCGCGGGTTCACGGCACTTTATCCTTCGCCAAAACTTTCGTCGGATCGAGGCCGATCCGACGCAGCAGATCACCAAACCGCGGATCGGAGCGGAGCGGGCGGAACGCCGGCCGGAAGGCAACGCCCTCGAGAGGCGCAGAGTGTTCGGCGGCGGCACGGTCCAACCACCGGAAGGCCTCGTCCTTCTCGCCCAATGCGGCATAAACTTCGGCAATAGAATCAGCGGCATAATATCGCGTCCGGGAAATGTCGATCAGCCGCTGAAGAATCGCACGCGCTTCGCCTTGCCTCTCCATCTTGGCGTAAGTAATTGCAAGCCCAGGATTCGGAGTTCCAGTGGTGGCTTCCGCTCTCTTGTAGATGGCGATGGCCTTATCGAACTCTCCCTTTTCGCGGTAGGCAGCCGCGGCGCCGGAGTCGAAATAAACGTAACCAGGATCCAGCTGAAGAGCTCGCTGGCCTTCAGCGACGGCATCATCCAACCGGTCCGCACCGAAGTATATGACGCTCGCGAAAGTGCTCACGATCGGAGAAAGCGGATCTAACTTTCGCGCTCGTTCCATCTCCGCCACCGCCTCATCGACTCGCCCTTGAGAAGAACGCAGAAGCGCCAGAAAGAAATAGGCAGGAGCCGAATTCGGGTCGATCTCGAGCGCACGCCGCAATTCGGCTTCTTCACCCGTGAGGTCCCAATGCAGAACTCGTTTGGCTTCACCGAGGTAGCAATGAGCTTCCGCTTCTCGCTCATCCAGCGCGATTGCCTTCGACGCTGCGCTCATCACGGCCGGGTATGCATCAAGCGGCTTCACGTAAGCATCGGCCAGCCAGAGCCAAACTTTCGCCGTGCCCGTCCACGCGCGCGCGAAGCCCTGCTCTTTAGCGAGCGAGCGCTGAAACAGATCGAGCGCCTTCCGCAAATCTGTTTCGCTGCTCTTGTTCGAGAAGTAGAGACCTTGTAGATAAAGATCATAAGCTTGGGTGTTCTGTTCGCCATGTGCTGTCGGCACGACGGCGAGCTTGACCTTGAGCGCGTCAACTATCGCGCGCGTGATCTCGTCCTGCACCGCAAACACGCCCTGCAGCTCCCGCGCGAATGTGTCGGACCAGATGTGGAAGCCGTCACGCGCGTCGATTAGCTGCGCCGTGACGCGAATCCGGTTGCCTTCGCGCCGCAAGCTTCCCTCCAGCACGTTTCGCACGCCGAGCTTCTGCGCGATCTCGGCCGCGTCCGCGTTCCTGCCTTTGAACGAAAAAGACGACGTCCGTGCGACGACGCGCAGCCCTTCCACTTTAGAAAGCGCATCGAGGATTTCTTCACTAATGCCGTCGCAAAAATATTCCTGATCTTTCGCGGAGCTCATGTCGACGAACGGCAGAACAGCGATCGATTTGTCTTCGCGGGTTTGCGGCGCGGTCTCTGGCGCACGCGACGGAACGAACCTGCCGATGAGGAACACAGCTAGCACCAGAAGTGCGACGGCCGCCGTGCCCCACATTAATTTACGGCCCGTTCCATGCGCGACTGAGTCGTTGGACGCCACCTCGTCGGTGCGCTTAATTCCTTCCGGCGTGAGTTCAAAGGCCCACGCCAGAATCAGTGCGATAGGGAATCCGAGAGCAATCAGCATTATCACGAGCCGGATCGCCCAATTCGGAATTTCCAGGAACGGAAATGCCTGGGTCGCGACTTGAATCAATAACCACCCGACGATCGCGTAGGCAACCGCGACTTTGTA
>CATPCN010000408.1 GCA_955652855.1 uncultured Chthoniobacterales bacterium
CGCTCCAGGCGGAACGCGAGACCCAAGCCGGCCACGCGTTTGGTCCGGACACGAAATGGCAGGCGGAATTTGAGCACTCGTTTCCGTATCGCGAAACGCCGGACCAACTGAAAGCGATCATTGCGACGAAGATCGACATGGAGAAAACGCGCGCGATGGATCGCTTGATCTGCGGAGATGTCGGTTACGGCAAAACCGAAGTCGCGATTCGCGCGGCGTTTAAGGCGGTGATGGACGGAAGGCAAGTCGCGATGCTCGCGCCGACGACCGTGCTCGCGCAGCAACATTTCGAAACCTGCCGCCAACGCATGCTCGATTATCCGGTGCGAATCGAAATGCTCAGCCGATTTCGTTCGCAATCGGAGCAGCGCCAAGTTCTCGAACTGCTGCGCAAAGGCGGCGTCGATATTGTGATTGGCACGCATCGGCTCATCTCCGGCGACATCGTTTTCAAAGATCTCGGTCTCGTTGTCATCGACGAAGAGCAACGCTTCGGCGTTTTGCACAAAGAAAGATTCAAAGAGCTATTCAAACTTGTCGATGTCCTGACGCTTTCGGCTACGCCCATTCCGCGCACACTTTATCTTTCGCTCGTCGGCGTGAAGGACATGTCGTCAATCGAAACGCCGCCGCTCAATCGTTTGCCGGTCGAAACGATCGTTTGCGGTTACGATGAGCGGATCATTCGCGATGCGATCAATCGCGAGCTCGAACGGCAGGGTCAGGTTTTCTTTTTGCATAACCGCGTGCAAACGATCCAGCGCATGCGCGATAAGATTGTCGATCTTGTCCCGGAAGCGCGCGTTGAGATTGGCCACGGCCAGATGGACGCGAATGATCTCGAAGAAGTAATGGCGCGCTTCGTCGCCGGCAAGATCGACGTGCTCGTTTGCACGACGATCATCGAGAGCGGCCTCGATATTCCAAACGCAAACACGATCATCATCGATCGCGCCGATCGCTTCGGGCTGGCTGATCTTTATCAATTGCGCGGACGCGTCGGTCGCGCCGAGCACAAGGCCTACGCGTATCTGCTTCTGCCGCGCGAGATGATGACGGTGGGCGCGGCGCGCAAGCGCATTAACGCAATCAAACAATACAGCTCGTTAGGCGCCGGTTTTCGCATCGCGATGCGCGATCTCGAAATCCGCGGTGCGGGCAGCATCCTCGGCACGGCGCAGAGCGGCCACATCATGGCCGTCGGCTTCGATCTTTATTGTCAATTGCTGCGGCAAGCGGTCGCGCAATTAAAAGGCGGCAAGATTCAGCCGCGTCTCGATGTCGATGTACGGCTCGATTTTGTCGCGACCAACGAAGCTGAATTCATGCGACTCGGGCCGGAAACGCGCTTGCCTGCGTTCATTCCGAGCGCATACATCGGGGAAACGACGCTGCGCATTCAGGCTTATCGTCATCTTGCCGAGATCACGACGCGCGAGCAGTGGGACGCGCTGCGCAAAGAATGGCGCGACCGTTTCGGGCCCTTCCCATCGGCGGTTGACAATTTGTTCGTTCTCACCGAAATCAAACTTTCCGCCGCCAGAGCCGGCGTCACGCGCGTGGAGGTGCGTGAGGGAAAATTGATGCTGACCCGAAATGGAGATTTTATACTTGTGGGAGGCAAATTCCCTCGCATTAGTACGGATAGAATCGAGGGCCGCCTCAACGAGGTATTGGAACTGACCGAGAAACTTTGAAACGTATGATTCGTTCGTTGTTTGTCACCATGATCGCAGGAGTTGTCCTCCTGTTCTCATCGCTTTCACACGGCGCGCTCGCGGCCGACGTGGAAGTCGTGGACGGCATCGCCGCCATCGTGAACGGCGAGATCATTACCTTCTCGCAAGTTCGACAAGTCTCTGCGCCGCGCGAAAAAATGGTGCACTCCCAATTCACCGGCGAACAACTCATCAGCAAAATCAAGGAAGCGCGCATGGCGGCGTTAAAGGACTTGATTGATCGCCAGCTGATCATTCAGGCGTTCAAAAAAGACAGCTTTCAAATCCCCGATCATTATGTCGATGAACGGGTCAAGGAAATCGTTCGCGACGATTTCGGCGGCGATCGGAACACGTTCATTAAAACTTTGGAGGCGCAGAACTTCTCGCTCGGCCAGTTCAAGAAAATGGAGACAGAGAAGATGATCGTGCAGGCGATGCGATTCAAAAACGTAAAGCCAAATACGACCGTTTCGCCGACGAAAGTGCAGGAGTATTACGAGAAGCACCGCGACGAATTCACCGCCAAGGAACAGGTCAAGCTGCGCATGATCATGATTCCCGCGCATGCTGGCGAAGAAAATGCGGCTGCGCAAAAAGCGATGGCGGAAGAAATTCTCGGGAAACTCGCGGGCGGCGCCGACTTTGATCAAATGGCGAAAATGTATTCCGAGGACAGCACGAAAAGCGTGGGCGGCGATTGGGGTTGGATCGAGCGCAAGACGCTGGCGGCGCCGCTCGAGAAAGTAGCGTTCAGGTTGCCGGCCGGAAAAATCAGCAGCATCATCGAGGTGGGCGGCAACTTTTACATTTTAAGAGTGGACGACAAACATGGCGGCACGACTCGGTCGCTCGCTGAGGTCCGTCCAGACATCGAGAAAAAACTTCAGCAGGAAGAAGCGCAGGCCCTCCAGGAACGCTGGCTGGCCAGCCTGCGCGAGAAGGCTTACATCCGCACGTTTTGACGTCTCTTCGAGCGGTTCGCGGTCAGCCGACGACCGTGATCCGATTAGTTAGAGGAAAAATGTTTCGCCTTGTGTTGCGAAGCTTCGTCTAATTCTCGTTAGACCTACTGCGTGCATTTATTTTCGCAGCGGTGCTTGTGTTGATCGTAGGTCAAGCGGCGGCGCAGCAGCCAGTTGTCGAGCGCACGAAAGATCTCGGATTCGGATTCCGGCGCGTGATTTTAGCGGAGCGGAATCCACCAAACACGCTCGAATCAATCGGCCACTTTGAGTATCTCTTCTATCGTAACCTCAAGCTCGCTCGTTTAAATGACTGCCTGGTGTCGCCCAGCGGAGATGCCGTAGTTTACCAAGAGGCATCGACCGGAAACATCTTTGTATTTCGACGCGCGGACAGCCAGACGACACAGCTCACAAAGACGTTTCCTGGCCTCGCAAATCGGTTCGTGTGGCACGAAGCCGAGGGATATGTTGCGGCCTTCGTCACGCCGTCAAGCACCTCGACGACACTCGGGCGATGGATTACGCTGCCAATCAAACGAAAGGTCTAACTAGGCGATGCAGCTAACCGCTGGCCGCTCTGATGTCCCGCGAAACGTAACTTCAGCGCTTACATTGCAATTTCCGCTCGCTCTCGCTAGCGTTAGCTGATCTTGTTCCCGTTAGGTCGAGACGACGCAAGCTTGCTACGCGGCGCTCTCTTGCTGAAGATGTGCGATGCGACCGCGCATCGGCATCACGCTCGGAGATCCGGCAGGCATCGGTCCGGAAATTGCC
>CATPCN010000409.1 GCA_955652855.1 uncultured Chthoniobacterales bacterium
CCCGGCAGACAGGTTGTGAGCACGTCTATCGCAACGGTTTGGATGACCACTTTCGCTCAAGGCCTCCGCTCGGCGGAATGGACGTTAAGCCGGACACCAGTGCACTCCTGCGTCGGCGTTTCGGTAAAAGCACAGTGCGCGTCAATGAATGTCGATAGAAATCCTCTATCGCTGAAAGTCGCGCCGACAGTGTACCTACTAGTGAGCCAACGTTGATGAGAAGTTACGCACCGATAGCTTTCACAAGCTGGTCGAAAACAACATTGATCGGTTTCAGCCCGTCTACAGTCGTGAGCAAACCCTTGGCACGGTAATAGTCCGTCAGAGGTTCGGTCTCGAGACGGTACGCATCTATTCGCTTGTGGATCGTTTCTGAATTGTCGTCGGCCCGAATTGGTTCACCTCGTGCCTTCGCCGAATGAGCACGCCCCTCGATGCGCTCAAGCAACGCTTTTTCATCGACCCGGATTTCTAGCACAGCTTCGAGTGCGAGCCCGCGTTCCTCAAGCACCTGGTCAAGGGCCTTAGCCTGTTTAATCGTGCGTGGAAAACCGTCGAGAACAAACCCGCTCGCTGCATCGAGCGCCACGATGCGGTCGGCGACGATGGCGACGACCACATCGTCGGGTACCAACGCGCCTGCTTCCATAATGCGCTTGACTTCGCCGCCCAGACCGGTCCCGGCCAAGACGGCGGCGCGCAACATATCGCCGGTGGAAAGGTGTAGGATGCCCAGCCTCTCGGCAATCCTGGTTGCTTGCGTACCCTTGCCTGCTCCTGGCGGTCCAAGCAGAATAAACCTCATCGCGCGCCTCCCGTCACTCGGCTTTCCCTTTATTTGCCCTCGATCGCTTCGCACCCATTTGCCGGGCTCAGATCTTTGTAACGTGAAAAGAGGTGTTAGATCTTTCGGCAAGTGATCTCCGGCAGATTAGTATGGTTCTCGACATCGGTATAGCGCCGCGTGAATTGGCTTCCATGGTTGCGGCACAGATTGCGGTCTTACTCGCAACGGCACAAGGCGAAACATTCCGCGTCGTCAACGAGCATCGAATGTGTGAGTAGGATCGTGAGTGGAACAGATGCACCTGGAAAATTTTAGCGAACCATCAGATGCTTATACCCATGTTCGAACCGGCCAAGACGGCTTCCGCTCTCGGAAATACAAGAGAATTTTTGCTGTCGATCGCGTCCGATCTCATCGGAATCGAACCCGCAAACACGCGGAATCGAAGTCCCTACCTAATATCGCTAGCATGCCACCCCAACACGAGTTGGCATCGATTTTCTGCTTTGGTCCTGAAAGCGGACGAGGAGCCGAGCCGCTGCGAGGTCAGCTAAGTGCCCCAGAATTGCTTGCGACCCCCGTCGTCCCTACTCAAGCCTCCACGGCAAGCTTGTTGTGCAACACCGGCCCAAGACCAACAAACGTTGGAACGCTGCCGCCTTTGAGCAGTCTCAATTTTTTGACCATACGGGATAACAGGAAGGAGAACTGCAACCCGATTTTGCTTTACCGAGTACGTCCAAAACGGTAGCCTCGGGTATCACGACGGGACACGCCGAAATCACCGTTCGGTAGGCAACGTGAGTGCCTTCGGCAGGCATCGTCCTTAAGGCAGACCGCCCTTTTTGTCGGTCTCATCCTGTTCGAGAATGCAAATTCATTGGCGCGCGATATCGCCCGCGCGCTGCTGCGCCTTCTACTTATTAGGGGAGGCTGCCATGAAGCGCACTCTGATGTCAGCAGTAGCTCTCGCTTTCCTTCTGACGTTGCCTCGGCCTGCGCCAGCGCAGGACCTGGCCTCTCAGCTCGTTGGTGTGTGGAATCTCAGCAGCCAGGTGCGCAAAGAAGCAGCGACGGGCGCGACTCAAAACACCTTCGGAGAAAAGCCGACTGGCCACCTCATCGTCACGCGGGGCGGGCACGCTACATTTACCATTGTCGGGACCGACCGCAAGGCTCCCGCCAGCCCCAATCTGACGGATGCCGAAAGGATTGAGTTGTTCAAGACGATGTCATTCGGCAGCGGGACCTACAAGGTTGAAGGCAACAAGATTGTGACGCACTACGATACATCCTGGCACCAGATATGGACCGGAAGAGATATATCGAGTCAGACCGAGATAAAGGGCAAGACGCTGACGCTGACAACCGAGCCGTTCAAAAGCCCGCTCGATGGTAAGGAGGTCGTCGCCGTCACCACTTGGGAGCGTGTCGAGTAGCGTCTCCATCGAACGCGTTAGTGATTGGGTCCACAAGCGCGCCAGGTAATAGTGGCTTAGCTTGACTTCGAGACGGGCAATTTTAGGTGGGAACCGGCTGAAGGGCCGGTCAAGATGTCCGGACGCTGGTGATCTGGACACGACAGGGAGGTTCGTCATGCTGACACGACGAGACTTTGCAGGGATTGCGTCTTGCGCGATCTGCGCGGTAACGGGGTTCATTGCGACCGATGCGTCGGCGCAAGGCACGCCGCCTGCCGCGACGCCCGGGGTTACACGAAAGATTTTGTCGCAGATCGACGGACCTACGCCGGGATATGTGACGATCATTGCGGAAGCGGAAATAGAAGCGGGCGTGACAGTCGCGCGGCATACCCATCCAGGAATCGAATCCGCCTATATCATCGAAGGTGGCCTTGAGCTGCCGATAGAAGGTCAACCGACCCGCGCCTTGAAGCCGGGCGATGGTTTCGTGGTGCCGCCCAACACGCCACATGCAGGCGGCAAGAACGGTGACAAGAAGACTAAGATTGCAATCACCTATGTCGTAGAGAAGGGCAAGCCGCTCGCGTCTCCAGCCTGATCTTCGATAGGTACGCGTGACCGCTAGGAGGAAATCGCGTCAGTTGCTCGCCACCGAAATTGTGGCACTCGACTTCTTTGGTAAGTTCAGGGGGTTATCCGGGACAACCTCTAATTGATCGGCACGCGCGGGCCGCGCTTCGTCCGCTTTAATACTGACAGTTTTACGCCTTAATCGCGCCATGAATAGGAGGATCCCTAACGCATTGGAATATCGAGGAATTAAGCGGGGGAG
>CATPCN010000410.1 GCA_955652855.1 uncultured Chthoniobacterales bacterium
ACACTGAGTTAAATGCTTTTCAGCCCGATGGCTATGCTTTTTGGGCAACACTCGGGGAAATTGAGACTTCGGGACGGCTTTTCGCGGGCGCAGCTTGCTTGTGCTGCCTTTTCGACACGTTCGTGTCTGTGGCGGCTGGATTACCTCGATTGCTTCGAAGTAGGCCCCGGTTTTGTTAGGGATCTCCCCGTTCGACCTTCAGCTTGATGATCTTGTTTGAACCCTCGCGATCCCGAGCTGCTCGGGCTTCGTTTGCCCCTGGCCAGCAAAGGTATGCCAGCGAATCGTCTGCAAACTTGTTCGACCAATCGCGCAACTGCAATTGATGCACAGCAAAGGTCTTGTCCGGCTTGGCGTGACAGACACCACGCCGTTAGCCGTCCTCTACAAAAAGCCCAACGAAAATCGATAGCCATCTCTTTCCAGTAAGATAGAAGAGGCTGCTCTTGGAATCATAGGCAATACCATTCAGAAGCCATTCTCGATTGGATTCGATATGCGCTTTCTCATCGGCAGTCATACTATTCCAGATTGAATCCATTGCGCCGGCAGCAACGACGCAGCCTGTTTCAGGGTCGAGCCTGACGATGGTTCGGGTGGGAAAGATGTTGCCGTAAAGTTTGCCATTGACGAATTCCAGTTCATTGAGACCTTTGACTTCATCGGACAGATTTGACCTGACCTTGACGGCATGTCCGATGTCAAAAGTTCCGGGATCAGCGAAATAGATCGATCCCTCGCCGTCGCTGAAGATCAACTGCCGGCCGTCATTAGCGAGGCCCCAGCCGAGCCGCGGATTTTGCATCGTCCTTATGATCTTTCCACTGAGATCGTAGACAAGGACGAGGTGATTTCCCCATGTGAGCTGGAAAATTTCGTCGCCCAGAATGGTTAGCCCTTCGCCGAACACCTTGTCGCCGAGGTCAGTGAGCGTAGTGACCTGACCGGAGATACTGATGGTATTGATTCGCGTGGAGTCTTCGATTCTCTCCCTCCCCGTGCTCTCATAGAGTTGCCCGGAATAAAATGCCAAGCCCTGCGTGAAGCCGAGCCCACTTCTGCTGATCTTGCCTTGCACTTCGAAGCGAAGGGGACGTGGATCGGCACACGGCGCCGCGCTAACCGCCGTCATGCCGCACAGTGCCAGCACTGCCGTACAGCCAATGTTCGCAATTGCATTTCGAACGCAAGCGGGATTGATTCTCGCCATCTTATGACCTCCACTTCGTCGTCAGCCCGTGCTGGATAACGACGATGACGAGGCTGGCAACACCCGTCAAAATATTGACCCGAGCATCGAAGCCGACGTGCAGCAACATCTTTCACGCAACCACTGCCGAAGCCCAGCGTCGTTTCTTCACGTTCATAGTCGTGCCACCTGCGCCGTCTCGCCTCCGGCAAGGCGCCGATCACGGCCCGCTTCATATGCTGGCACTGGTATGCCCGCGGTTAGACTGTTTATAAACGAAGTTTCCATTGGCGGGACAAAGCCGATTGCCGCGAGGGGCGCCGGCAACAGACGCTCGGCCCGCAGCGCAGCGTCGGGCGGCCGGGATGTTCAAATAAGGAGACTTAGCGTGCCGGCTGGCTTGCCGCTTCCGGCTGCAAATTTATTCCAAACAATCGCCATCTGTCGTTGACCAACTGGAATGCCAACTCATATTTCAGGGCGGTCGGGATCGCAGCCAAGGTACCGCCGACCCGCAACAGATTCTGAGCATCAATCAGCGGCCCCATACTGTACTTCGGCTCCATCAATGCGATGGGCGTGAAATCCAGCTTTTGTTGACGAATATTGGCGAAGATGCGCGATAGATCAGCCGCCGAATTGTTGGCCGAAAAGCCGGGTGCGCCGAGGTCTCGCAACACGGTGTAATTGCCGGTGACATTTGCCTGATCCAGGGCGATCAAGGTGCTTCGCACGGCAACAAGGATTGCCTCCTCGCTGCGCGATGGGCTGGCGGCAGGACTGGACTGTTGCGCCGGCTGCGACGGCGGCGCGGATTGTTGCGCCGGCTGCGACGGCGGCGCCGGCTGTTGCGCTGGCTGCGACGGCGGCGCGGACCGTTGCGCTGGCTGCGACGGCGCGGACTGAGTGTAGCCGGCCGAGTTGATTGCCAGCACTACCAGCGTGGCAGTTAGCGTCGGCGCCAGCCGGACTCGAGCCTTGCACAGCAGCCGTGAGCAGAATGACAGCAGCCATGAGCAGAATGAACGTCTTGACGTGCCGGTGCTTTGCATCACTTCCCTTGGTCGCTGGCTATCGGCTGGTGGGTTATTGCCATCTCGTTTATCCGCCAAATCCCGTCGATTGCCTGAACCTGAATATCAAAATTTATCGCGACCGGTTGCGTCGACAAGGTCCCAATGATTCTCATCGTGTCTTCCTGCAGCAAAGGCGGCGATGAGAACTTGGCGTCCAACACGGCGGCGCGCCAAAGATCCACCCGGTTTAGCCCGCTTGCGGCAAACGCCAGCGCCAAATCGGCGGCCGAGGCTTTCTTTTGCAATGCTGGCGAAGTGAGGTCGCGAAGCACAGTGTAGTTGCCGGTGAAGATAGCCTGGTGCAGCGCGATCAACGTCGTGCGGGCGAGGAGGCGGGGAAGCTCGGCCTGGTCGCGGACAAGGGGACGCGCCGGGGCGGGGATTTCCGAAAATCGTTGTTTGAACGATTGTGGAACAATACTGTCTGGAAAAACAAAAACCAGCGCAAACGCCACGACGGCAGCCAATACGACGACTGCTCCTATGGTGATGAAGATTGACCGCAAGTGCGTGGTCCTAACGCCAGTTTGACCCGGCCGAGTAGCCCGCCCGACGCCACCGTAGCACAAACGGTTGATATGAGAAGTCGGCGCAGCTCGTAAGCACTCGTCGGCTACAAGGCGGCTTGAACAACCGGGCCAGTGTCTCTGAGCAGCCCAATAATTGTTGGGATAGTTAGCGAGCTTTCCTTCGAGGTCGGCGCTCGCGCCGGTCGGAAGCGGCGCGAGCTTAAATCGTATTGTATCCGAGGTGCCGAGACGATATTCGTCGCACCACACTTGGCGCGCCGGGCACCAGGGTTAAGGTGGCATCGACTCACGCGATAACTTTAGGGCGCTGCCGCCTCCAATAGCGGTTCGCAACGGAGGGGGTGATCACAATTGACCCGCCCTCTTCCCGCGATCTGCCAATCTACAAAGTGGCACGGGTCCTGTCAGGGAACTTGGCATCCAACGTGTGGACCGCTTGCGGACGGAAAGTGGCGCAAGCGCAAATTTCGATAGCCAAACCTCAGTTCAGTGCTGGCTCGATATCCAACCCGCCATGTCGCGGTTGGCGAGGCGCAGAAACGACCGCGCACGCACTGACCTCCAGCCCCACTGCCCGCCTCCCGGCCAGCGTTCCGGTAAACGGAACTAACCCGGCTGAGGATCGTTATCTGCGAACGCTGGTTCCCGTTTCCGGGAACGAGCTGGTGAGCTTTAGAGGAAAGGGAGCAAAAATATGACATTCGGTTATGCT
>CATPCN010000411.1 GCA_955652855.1 uncultured Chthoniobacterales bacterium
AGTCGTTAACGGCCACATCGCAGCCTTGGCGCGCCAGTTCGAGCGCAATTCCCTTCCCGATGCCCTTGGCGGCGCCGGTGATCAACGCAGTCTTACGTTCGAGAAGCATTGGTCACATTTTAGCGGTCAAACGCCTCACCGGTACATAAACGTGTCAAAAGGAAAAGCGTCACGAGAGCAACCCGATGCGCTGCCAAGTGGAGTATACTAACGCCAGACAATTGTTATTAATCGCCAACAATATAGGTGAGTTGCAGGAACCGATGCATCATTTTATCCGGCCAATATGGGCGATATGTCTCGTCATCTGTGTCAGAGTCCCGGTTGTGTTGGCGCAAACTGCTGAGCCGCCGTCGACGCCTCTTCTCCGTATTGAGACAGAGATGCACACGGCGATGGTCAACAGGCTCGGGACGGATTCCGCCGAGCGCTTCCTGGTAACAGCTTCGGACGATAAAACTGCGCGAGTTTGGGACGTGCAAAGTGGGGCGCTGCTGCAGGTGCTGCGCCCCCCACAAGGTGACGGAGGCGATGGGCGGATTTACGCAGTCGCCATTTCACCAGACGGCGCGACGGTAGCCCTGGGTGGATATGGTTTCTCTGGGCAGAGTCGGTCGGTATACCTCTTCGACCGGGCGAGTGGAAAGCTCATGAAACGCATAGGCGGACTGCCGAATGTAATCGAGGATCTTGCCTATTCCCTGGACGGAAGTTCTTTAGCTGTCGCATTGGGGGAAGAAGGCATTCGAATTTACGGCTCCAGCAACAGTCAGGAAATCGCGCGCGACTCAGATTACGGCGACTCCAGTAACTCTGTCAAATTTGACCGCACTGGACGGTTAGTGACGACTTCCAATGATGGTGCGTTTCGTCTGTTCGATGCGAATTTTCGCCTGATAGCGAAGCGGCAAGCGCCTGGAGGCAAGCAGCCATTTTACGCTCTCTTCTCACCAGACGGCAGCAAAGTGGCGGTCGGGTTCAATGACTCTGCGGCAGTTAATGTGCTCTCCGGTAAGGACCTAACCTCTCTCTACGCCGCGGACACGAGCCAGTTCCAGAATGGGAACTTGTGTTCGGTCGCGTGGTCGGCGGACGGGCAGTTCCTGTACGCTGGTGGAGGATATGTTAGATCGGGTGCCTACGGATTCCCAGTCTTGCGTTGGTCCAAGTCCGGACTCGGTACGGCCAGCGTGTGGCGCGCAGCCCATAACACCATCCACGACCTGCGAGCCCTATCCGGAGGAGGTGTCCTTTTCGGGTCGGCTGATCCTGCAATCGGCAGGCTCGATTCCGATGGCCGCATGGTCTGGCAGCACGCGCCCGAAACTCTAGACCATCGAGGCGATCTCGATAAGCTTCGGTTATCGCGAGATGGGCGGGTAGTGGAATTTAGTTTTAACGTTCTTACGCCCCAGGGTAGCTGGAACCGGCGCCTAGCCCGCTTCGAGATCACAGAGCGGAGGCTCCGGATCGACCCACCTCCTGACCACTCGCTGACGCCGCCCCGCACCACCGGGCTGAACATCGCCAATTGGGAGGACAACGATAAACCTACTCTTAACGGTCGCGCGTTGCCATTATTGACTGACGAGATCTCTCGAAGCCTATCCATCTCGGAGAATGGTGATGTTTTCGTCTTGGGGACAGGATGGACCTTATGTCTGTTCGACCGGAACGGGCGCACGCGATGGGACCAGTCGATCCACGCAACAGCCTGGGCTGTGAACCTGACACGGGATCGGCGGTACGCGGTGGCGGCACTCGCTGACGGCACACTCCGCTGGTACGCGATGCAAGACGGCAAAGAAGTGCTGGCCTTGTTTGTTCACCCCGATGGAAAGCGCTGGGTTTCCTGGACTCCCGAGGGCTTTTTCGATTCCTCGCCCGGAGGCGAAGCCCTCATCGGCTACCACTTGAACCAAGGTTCCGATCGCGCCGGTGAGTTCATCCGCGTGGATCAGGTGTTCAACCTGTTTTACCGCCCGGATCTGGTGGCCGGGCGGCTCAAGGCGGGTGGCGCCGAAGCCGTGCGGGCCGCCCGGGATCGCATCGGGGATGTCGCTGCCATCATGTCCGGCGGTCTGCCGCCCCAGCTTGCACTGGTCTCGCCTGCCGAGAGCCAGTCGCAAGGAGACTTCCTTTTTCAGTTTCGCGTGAGCAACGCGGGCGGCGGGGTCGGGCGCGTGGTTTACCGCATCGACGGTGTGGAGATCCAGGGGCGGGAAGCGGGCATTACACTTCCGGGGCAGGGCGTTCAGAATCGGCGTTTCTCGCTTGGCCCCGGACCTCACGAAGTCTCCGCAACTGCATACAACGGCAAGAATCAGCTCGAATCTCGTTCGATTGTTGCGAAAGTAAATGTTACCGCAGCCGAACAACCGCCCGCTCTTTTCATAGTCGCCGCCGGTGTCACTCATTACAGGGATCACTCCTTCGACGACGGCGTAAAGTTTGCGAGCGCCGACGCTGGGTCTCTGGTGGCTCGGTTGCAAGCTCAGAGCCAAGGTCTGTTCAGCAAGGTGAATCCCTACCCGCTGTTTGACGACAAAGTGACGCGCGACAACATCGAAAAAACGATCGCCGATGCGGCCTCGCACATTCAACCCTCCGATGTGTTCGTACTCTACCTCGCCGGTCACGGGACGTCTATAGACGGCCGATACTACTTCATTCCTTGGGAGGTTCGTTATACCAGCGAGGCCGCCCTGAAACAACAAAGTTTGGACGAGGAGGCAATCCGAAAATTACTCGCTCAGATTCCCGCGAGGAAGACCCTGCTTATCCTGGACACGTGCAATTCCGGCGCCTTCTCTAGTGGACGCGGGCCGGAGGAGAAGGCAGCCGTTGATAGGCTGGCCAAAATCACCGGCCGAGCGATTTTAGCGGCCTCCGCCGGCGACAAAATGGCGCTCGAAGGTTACCAGGACCACTCCGTTCTCATGGCGGCCATGCTCGACGCGCTCTCGAAGGTGGCGGACTCCAAAGGACAAGTGCAGGTAACCACGTTTGCGGATTTCGTGGTGGATTTGGTTCCTACAATTACAAAAGAGCGCTGGCACTACGAACAATTCCCCATGTGGATCTTCTCAGGCCAGACATTCCCCATCGCCCGCAAGCCCACGCGCTGACCTATGAGCGCCGAGACCTCGGGGCCGCTGAAGGTCTTCATCTCCTACGCTCATGAAGACGACGAACTGTGTCAACAGCTCCTCAAACACCAAAGCCAGCTAGAGCGCGACGGCATACGGGGCTGGCATGACCGCAAGCTCACCGGAGGCCCGGAGTGGGCTGGCCAGATCGACGAGCAACTGAACGCCGCCGATATCATCCTGCTGCTTATCAGTCCGGACTTTCTGGCATCACAGTATTGCTACGACGTGGAGATGAAACGCGCCCTGGAGCGGCACCACCAGGACCAGGCTCGCGTTGTCCCGGTTGTTCTGCGGCCTTGCGATTGGCAAAACTCACCATTCGCTAAGCTCAACGTGCTGCCGAAGGACGGCAAGCCGGTGGTCGACTGGCCGACGCCGGACCACGGCTTCCTGAACGTGGTCGAGGGGCTGCGGCGAGTCGTGGACGAGTGGGGCGCGAGAGTCAGCGTACCGCCCGCAAGCGTTGATGGCGTAAAACCCGTGTTCCGTGAGTTCCCCAAGGTTCACCCCCTGCGATGGGCCGGCGCGGCGATAGCGGCGGTTCTGCTTCTCGCGGCCGGATGGTTCTGGTGGAACAAACAGCAACAATATGTCGCTCAGGGCGAAGCGCTGCTGGACATCGGCCGCTACACCCAGGCCCGGCAGCCCTTTCAACAAGCCCTGCAATGGAATCCCTTGAGGGAGCGGGCAACGCGGGGATTGGAGGCGGCGAAGCTTTACGATCTGATGTCCAAGCCTGTAGAGTTTGAGCAGAAACTCAAGCAACTGTTAAAAGAAGCTCCGAACGACGCACATTTGAAGATACTCGAAGGCGACTATGAGCTCGTGCAGGATCGGCGGGACGAAGCGCTGGCGAACTATCGGAAGGCCGTTGAACTGAATCCGCGGATTGCCGAGGCTTACTTTCGAATGTGCGTGCTATATGATCTGCGCCGGACTCTCGGCAAGGCACTTGAAATGTGCCAGAAAGCGGTGGACCATTCCAAATTGTCTCCGCATTACCGGGGCAACTTGGCCGACCTGTATTTCAAGCACGGCGAATATCAGCAAGCCATTCTAGAGTACACGCGGG
>CATPCN010000412.1 GCA_955652855.1 uncultured Chthoniobacterales bacterium
ATCGTCTTCGACTGGTCGGTACTCGACGAAAGGACGTCGGAATGGCGGGGCCTGCGAGTGGGCTTCACCAACGGCTGCTTCGATATTCTGCATCCCGGCCACGTCAAGGTTTTGACCGCGGCGCGCGGCGCCTGCGATCGGCTAATTGTCGGCTTGAACAGTGATGCGTCGGTAAAGCGGCTGAAGGGCAAAGGGCGTCCGGTTCAGGATGAGCGCGCGCGCGCGGAAGTGCTGGCGGCGCTGGAGGCGGTCGACCTCGTTGTAATCTTCGAAGAAGATACGCCGATCAAGTTGATCACGCAGATCAAGCCGAGCGTGCTGGTGAAGGGTGGCGATTACGCCCGCGAGCAGGTGGTCGGCCACGAGATTGTTGCCGCTAACGGCGGCGAGATCGTGCTGGTCGATATCCTCGAAGGCTTCAGCACCACATCGCTCGTCAGGCGGGCGCGTGAGAGTCCTCCGTGACGGCAGGCCGTGGGCTGTTCGGTTGCGTCGTGCTCTAAGCCATGTGGTTGTGCGTCCTCCTACTATTCCGTGAGATGAAGCTTTACTCATGGAACGGGTTGCTTGCCCTTGTGCATAGTGTCGTGAGTTCGCTGTTGAATTCGCATTTGTACGAATTAGCGAGGGATGAATGTATGTTCTGTGATCGGATGTAGCGGTCGGGATGGCACTGAAGAAAAGATTAGGCGGAGCGGCAGAAGTCATGCCGGCGAGGTCAGCCAAGCTGTGACCGCTAGCGTGCAGGATAGAGATAAGCTAACAACCTCCGCAATCTATCAAAACCTGATGTTTCGCGGTGAGTGGTCACTGAAATGACTCGGTTATCAAATCTGACCTATCGTAACTTGCTGATCGCAGTTCACGACGCGCTTGCAACAACGTTTGCGGTTCTCGCCAGCTTGTATCTACGCTTCGAGGGCGGTGAATCTTTTCTGGTTCGCCTGCCGCTTCTGTTGCGCATTCTTCCTTATTTCGTCGCGCTGAGCGTGGTAGTTTGCTATGCCTTCCATTTGACCACCACGAAGTGGCGCTTCATTTCGTTGCCGGATGCGTTGAATATTCTGCGCACGGCTACGGTTCTGACGATCGCGCTCCTGGTTCTCGATTACATTTTCTTGGCGCCTAATGTCTATGGCGGCTTCTTTTTCGGCAAGGTCACTATCGTTCTCTACTGGTTTCTTGAGGTGTTTTCCCTGAGCGCATTGCGCTTTGGATACCGCTATTTTCGCTATACGCGAGCGATTCATCATGCACGGACCGAGGAGGCGTCGCCGACCTTGCTAATCGGCCGCGCCGCCGACGTGGAAATTCTCTTGCGCGGAATTGAAAGTGGTGCCGTTAAACGACTGTGGCCTATCGGTCTGCTGTCGCCGTCACGCGCGGATCTTGGACAGTTGATTCGAAATATCCCTGTACTGGGCGGGGTCGACGACATCGAGGATATCGTACGCGATCTAGCGAGGCGCGACAAACCGATCGCGCGCGTAGTGATGGCGCCATCTGCGTTCGAACCTGAAGCGCATCCTGAATCCGTTCTGATGCGCGCGCGCCGGCTCGGGCTGATCGTCAGTCGCCTTCCGTCACTTGAGAGCGGCGAGACGCCGCGGCTGACCCCGGTCGCGGTCGAAGACCTGTTATTGCGCCCAAGCGAAAAGATCGACTACGCTCGCCTCGAGACTCTGGTTAAGGGCAAAGCAGTCATCGTCACCGGCGGCGGTGGCTCGATCGGTTCGGAAATTTGCGACCGCGTTGTGACATTTGGTGCCGCAAGGTTGCTGGTGATCGAGAATTCCGAACCCGCGCTCTATGCGGTTATCGAGACCCTGATGGCACACAAGACGGAAGCCGCGATCGCAGGTCGCATTGCGGACATTCGTGACCGTGAACGCATTCAACGGCTGATGAACGAATTCAAGCCGGACATTGTGTTCCACGCCGCCGCGCTTAAGCATGTGCCAATTCTGGAACGCGATTGGAGCGAGGGGGTCAAGACCAACATTTTCGGTTCTGTCATCGTCGCCAATGCCGCTTTGGCTGCCGGCGCTGAGGCAATGGTGATGATCTCAACTGACAAGGCGATCGAACCGGTCTCGATGTTGGGCCTAACCAAGCGGTTTGCCGAGATGTATTGCCAGGCGCTCGATCACGAGCTGGCGTCCCGGTCCGATGACAAACCACGGATGCGGCTAATTTCGGTGAGGTTCGGAAACGTATTGGCGTCGAACGGGTCGGTGGTGCCGAAATTCAAGGCCCAGATCGAGGCGGGCGGCCCGGTGACGGTCACGCACCCCGATATGGTCAGATATTTCATGACAATCCGCGAAGCCTGCGATCTGGTGATTACGGCCGCCACCCACGCTCTGGCGCCAGTGCGTCCGGACGTTTCTGTCTATGTGCTCAATATGGGGCAGCCGGTCAAAATCGTTGAGCTGGCCGAACGGATGATCCGGTTATCGGGGTTGCAGCCTGGCCACGATATCGAGATCGCGTTCACTGGGATGAGACCGGGAGAGAGACTGAATGAAATCCTGTTCGCCCACGAAGAGCCTAGCATCGAGATCGGAATTGCCGGAATCATGGCCGCGAAGCCAAACGAGCCCCCGATACAGGCGTTACGAAAGTGGATCGAGGCGCTGGAGCAGGCGATCGAGAAGGACGATCGTGCCGCCATCGAGGAAGTCTTGAAGGACGCGGTCCCCGAATTCGTTTCGATTTCAGCAATCGAAACGACTAGGTGAACTGGTTTACTCTTATGAGTCTGAGGAACACAACTATCGTTGGCGTGAGAACCGACCCAGTAGAAAAGCAACGACAACGCTTCCAATTGCAGCAAAGAGAATGTTTGTCGCCGACGATTGTGTCATGGTCGATCCGATCGCCAACACCGCAAGACCGACGTTGAGCGCGAACACCTCGCTTACTACGCGCAACACCGTAAAGCCGTTATCAGTCGCGCGCTGATAAAAATGCGAACGATGCGCCGCCCAAAATGGTTCGCCCCTCACCAGCCGGCGCAACAGCGTCACGGTAGCATCCGACAAATAATATAGCGGCAGCAGCAATGCGGCGACGATTTGCTGGTGCCAGGCCAGTTGCAACAAA
>CATPCN010000413.1 GCA_955652855.1 uncultured Chthoniobacterales bacterium
ATTATTCTACACCGCACGCGAAGAATCCCGCCGCGATCCGCCAGACACGCGAACGGTTTTGCGGAGCGCGTTCTGCCCGAAGGCGCAATATGAACCGCGATAAGGTCTTCTTCGCGCTGTTGATCGTGTCGTGGGCAATGCGAGCGCAAGCGGGTCAACCAGTTGATAAAGCGAGTCCGAAGATCGGCGATGAAAAAGAGCCCACGACCTGCATTTGGATCGCAACATTCAAATGCGTGGACAGCTATAAAGGACATGGAATGCGCGGCACGTGGGGCCTCCTGGGTACACCGTTGAGCAAGGACACGACGACCGAGGCGAGTCTAACGTTCACGGAAAAGAAGGATCTTAGAGATGCCAAATTGAGTCTGAGTTTTCAAAGCGGCCAATGGTCATTTCACGCGCGCAATTTGCGTTACATTCCCCCAGATGGCGGCGTCGTGCGAGTCGGCGGAGACATTGTTAGAACGGGCAAGATTGATCCAAACGGCGACATCTTCAGGGATGCAGACCTGACGCTTTCAAAGGACGGCAGCACGGCAACTTTTTCCGTCGGAATAGATAGCGCGTCGGCCGCGTTGAAGTTTCCGGTGACCTATCCTGCTTTGGAGATGAAAAACATTATGAATGTAATTGTTTCACCGACAAAGAAGCAGAAGGAAACGTGGGAAGCATGTCTCATGAGCGGCTGGGTGGATGTACCGCTGCCAGTGGCACAGGAAGGTTCTGCGGGCGCAGATGCCTCGGCCACGCGCCGGGTGGATTTTGTGAAAGGATTGTCGGGATTGCGTGACCCCAGCGACGTGAATTACGCGGAGTGGACCGTTACGCGCACCTGTCAGCAGCCGCCTAAACTGGCGCACGATCCAAACGCATGGCCGAGCGGCGCCAAGCCTCAGCCGCCGATGCCGGCGAACCCAACCCCGACGCCGCAGTCTCCGAACCTTTGGGATGACTGGGTCCACACAGCCATTGAGGGAATCCTAACTCTGGGGGGTAAATCTCCTCGTTAACGCGATCAAAACAAAATTTTTGATTTTAGCCGCCGCCGCTTTTCTAGCGGGGGCAATTACGGGCGCTAGCGGGACGACTACTTCCGCCCTCATCATCGCCGCACATTCGGGTGATACCGCTGCGATGTTTGCACTCGGACAGCGGTATGAATTCGGCACGGGCGCGCCGCAGGATTACGACAAGGCACTAATGTGGTATCAGGCTGCGGCGGATGCCGGCGATGCTCGCGCGATCAATACTTTGGCGCTTTGGCAAATTGAGGGCATCGACGTTGCGAAAGATGAACCAGCGGGCCAAGCATTACTGCGAAAGGCCGCGGAAGCGGGAGAGCCGGCGGCAATGATGAACCTGGCTACGCGTTTCGAAAAAGGAACGGCATGGCTCGCGAAAGATTCGGAAAAGGCAGCTGTGTATTTAGCCAAAGCGGTAGCGCGTTATCGCGAGCTGGCTGAGGCCGTCGAAGTGCGCGCGATGTTTCAGATCGGGGTCCTTTACGGACAGGGCCGCGGCGTCCCGCAGGATGACGCCGTCGCTGCGCAATGGTTCGAGAAAGCCGCATCGCACGACGACACATCAGCGATGCTTTCGCTAGCTAATCTTTGTGCGGAAGGGCGCGGCATAAAACGAGACAACCAAAAGATTTTCTCCTTGTGCGCCAAAGCCGCGGAACTCGGAAACCCGCGCGCGCTTTACAATTTAGGCGTCGCCTACGCACATGGCCGAGGAGTTGCCAAAGACGAGGCAAAAGCTCTGGAGTATTATCGTGCGGCGGCGAACGGCGCGTATCCCGAGGCGATGAACAATCTCGGCTTAATGTACATCGCGGGCCGAGGCGCTGAGCGGAATGCGGCTGAGGGCGTCGATTGGTTTCAAAGAGCTGCCACCCTAGGCAATCTAGAGGCGATGCATAATCTCTCACAGGCATATCGAAAGGGTATTGGTGTCGCTATCGATTTAACGAAAGCCGACGAATGGGAGCAACGCGCCAGCGTTGCGGCTGAAACATCGCCACCGCATTGAAATCCGGCAGAGCGGATCCTGATTTCTGGAGCAACGCCGATGCCCACAACGTTCGGTGGGGCGCACAGGCGATCATCGAAAGAAGTTTAGCTTCGGTGGACCTGCGCCGGCGCGTTCGAGGTATCATTCCCAGATGACCGTCTTTCTTGGATGCGGATTTGCGGCGAAATATCGCGAGGGTGGCGGCAATTTCTCGGTGCCGCTGCAATGGATGCTCGGTCTGCGTCGATTAAAACTGGATGCGATCTGGCTGGAACATTTGCCGGGCGAAGGAAATTCGCGCGACGATCAACGTAAGATCGACAACTTCCAGCGCCAGCTCCGCGCGCACGGACTGGGCGGGCGGTATTGTCTGCTTTACCAAAAAACGCCGGATAGTGCGCACGATCTCGACGCGTTTCGCTGCATCGGAATTTCAAAACGCGAGCTGCTCGATCGACTGGCAGGCCCCAACGCACTTCTCAATCTCAGTTATTCGATTCATCCGCCGCTGCTTCTAAAATTCGAGCGCCGGATCTTCTGCGATCTCGACCCGAGCGAAATCATTTATTGGATGACGCAGATGGAGATGGGCCAGTCGACCCATCATGAGTTTTGGACGATCGGACTAAACGTGAACAGCGCCGACTGCCGACTCCCTAAAGATTCTTTGAATTGGAAAACATTTTATCCACTGGTTGACACCAAGCTGTATCGGCCCCAGCCGCGTCCGCGTTCGCCGAAGTTCACGACGATCGGTCAATGGTATTGGGGTGGGGCAGTGGAGATAAACGGCGAGTTTCCCGATCTTTCGAAGAAGTACGCGTTCGAACAATACCTCGACCTGCCAAGACGCGTGCCGAACGCGAAATTCGAACTGGCGATGTTCATGAATCCGGACGATCCGGAGCGTGAGCGATTGCGAAGGCGCGGCTGGCATGTTGTCGATCCACATCGCGTCGCGCAA
>CATPCN010000414.1 GCA_955652855.1 uncultured Chthoniobacterales bacterium
ACCCTCGCCCAAATCGAGGCGCTCAGCAACGGCAAATGAGCTAGACCCTCTCAAAGAAAAACCCCGGTGCGTCTTCGGCAAGAATCACACCGGGGTAATGAAACAAGACGATGCAGCCTAACAAATCGAAGACCAAATGCAAGCCCTCAATCCTGAAGATCACGTCCTACGGCAAGCAACCGTTCACGCGGATCCTCAACGACAGCTTGCGCGACCCGGCGCTTGGCGGACTGGCACGGGCTATTCTTTGTTACGCCTTGTCGGTGCCGCTGGACTGGAAGATCCGCAGTTGGCAACTGAAGCAGGAATTCGGATGCGGGCGCTTGGCAATTCGCGAAGCGATGCGGCAACTGGCGGACGCGGGCTACGTGCAACGCTACCTTGTGCGCAAGGTGACGACCGGCGAGATCGTCGGCACCGAGTGGATGATTCGCGAGTCGCCGACCATACCGTGGAGGGACGGGAGTGAGCACGACTCCACCGAGAGGTCGTTTCCTGCCTCCTGGTAACGCCACCGAGAGGTCGGTTTACGGCGCACCGGTAACCGGTCGCCCGGTAAACGACCCCACTACAAATACAAACTTACGAACGATGTATATTACGAACGAAAGAGTCAACACGTCATCGCTCCGCTTCGCGTCGCAATGACGATGTGTGTATTGAGGGACTCGACTTCGTTTCCGAAGACCAAGAACAAGCAATCGATTACTACAACACGTCACTCGCACCGCTCGGATGGTTGCCTGTAAACAAGGTTAGCGACGAACTAACCAAGGCACTTGAGATCTTCGACGGCGACGGCATCCGCAGGCTCGTGGACGCCGTCATTGCAAACTCGCCGGACATACTGATGCCGAAGCGCAAGACGCTCGTGCGCTTGCTGTGGTCGAACTACTGACGCCCATGATTACGCTCAACCTTAGATTTCCCCGCAGAGCAAATCCGTTATGTTGCTTTCAACATCACCGTTTAAGCAACCCTGAACCTCCGAAAGGAAAACATGGCGCGAAAAAGTGAGTTGAACAAAGCACTGGCAAAGCGGCTGAGGCGTGTCATCGCTCGCGAGAAAGGCAAATCGCTTACGGGCGGGAAGCAAAAACGAATTAAAACGGCTGACCCGAAGGGCTTCGAGGGGACGTGGAACCAACGCCTGCGACGCCGCAAGGTTTTCGAGATGCGGATGTTGAGCAAAACTGTGCGCCAAATGATGACACAGACTGGAAGCAGTTCCGCGACCATCATCGCAGACCTAAAGGCGATAGACGCGGCGCTGCGTAAGACGATCGACCACACCCAGGCGACCGCAGTGTTGAATGAGCGACTGAGCAACCTCGAGGCGCTGCGAGACATCGCGCTGAGAGGGGCGGACACGAGCCGCGGAAAGGAGCAGATCGGATATTTGAATACGGCGATTAAACTAGAAGAGCAAATCACCAAGCTACTCCAAGATGCGGGAGTTCTTAGGAGAGCGATGGACGGCGCGCCGCTGCAGATCGCGCCGCGCACAGTCATTGTCAGGGTTACGAGAAGCAAAGAGTCTGCCGCCGCCGTGAAGTTATTCGGCAAGCGGGCCGCCTGAGCGGACTTGAAGTATGGGTGACGGATTGAGAGTCCGTCCCCGCGACGGTCCGATGCAAATTCGGCAGATACCTCGTGACACAAGCAAGGGCGGGATCGAATCTCATATCATATGCCGCCTCGAATTACGAACACCGTCGGAATCCGAATGTCGCGTGATTTCCCCCTCGCTGCCTATAACGATACGTTCGATGCTACTGCTTCGAAACGATGGCGAAGCAAAATCAAGCAGCGGGAATATGGCCTCGCATGGAATGCAGTCGCATATCGGTTCAAGGCATTCACGGAGCACTATGGTGATCTGATACGATCGGTCCGGAAACATGGTGTCTCGCCACCGCCCGAACAGCGCTACCGACAAGAGAAAGACCTGTTCGGCTTCTTTGTTACTGGACAATCTATTCTTGAAAGCCTCGCCTACGCTGCGTTTACGTTGGCCGCCTCCGCTCACCCTAGTCAGTTTCCAATGAAAACGGAACGACAACGCAGGCGCATAAGGTTGGATCGTGCGGCTGATTGCTTTAAACGGTCGCCCTTCAATCGAGAGCGCGTCGCTCGGCTTCTTCGGCGGCTTTCGCGCTCACGCGACATGCGTGCGTGGGCGAAGACCCGCAACACGCTAATCCACCGTCAGCAACCGGGACGGCATATTTTTGCTGGTAATACATCCCCTTCGAATACTGCAATCTGGGGCAGGCGTTTCAACGTTGATATTCCAACGATCCAGCATCACCGAGATTGGATGCTGTCGCAGGTGACACACCTAACCGAAGCCATCCAAAGATTTACTGTTGCCCGTATCCGATGAAATTACATACCCTGCTCACACCAGACTATGCAGTGTTGGAAATCATCGGGTCAATCGGGTATGCGCGCGGAGATTAGTCGCACGGAAAATTGAAAGTATTGGGAAATCATCGCTGACAATCTCAGCAAAGCCGGTTGGAGTTGGGGCTGCGTCTCAGCCGTGGATTCCAACGGACGAACAATCTTGGTTGCTGATGCGCATCGCGGGGATCGAACCACGGTTTGCGACTCTTTAACCCTATTAGTGGCTGCCTATGGTGCCTGTGCCGCCTATGCTGGGTTTGGATTTGCCCGTAACACCGCCACCACCTTTGACGTCTTTTACTGGCTGCAGGTCACGAACTTTGATGTCCTTCTTAACTCGGCGCCAAACGGACCGGATTACATTGATATTTTGGGCTTGTGTCT
>CATPCN010000415.1 GCA_955652855.1 uncultured Chthoniobacterales bacterium
GATTTCCCATCGGTGCGTTTTGGGTGCACGAAAAATTCGCAGACGTGCTTTCCGCTGGAACGCACGCCACAACTTTTGGCGGGACGCCGCTCGGCTGCGCGGTGGCGCTGAAAATTCTCGACGTAATCGAGCACGAGCATCTCGATGAAAATGCGAGGAAACTCGGCGAATTGTTGAAAGCAGAACTGCAAAAACTTGTCGCGCGGTTTCCGTCCGTTCTTAAAGAAGTGCGCGGGATCGGTCTCATGATCGGGCTCGAGTTTCGCGCGGATGCGCCCGCGTTTGCGCGCGAGAAAAAATCGCCGGCGCTGCAAGCGGTGAACCGTTTGCACGCAGCAGGACTGCTGACGGTTCCGGCAGCAACTGCGGTCATCCGCCTTTTGCCACCGCTAAATTTAAGCGAAGACGAAATGAAGGAAGGCTTGCGCACGATCGAAAATGTGATTGTCGATCTTGCCGCCGAATCATGAAACATCTTCTCAGCATCGAGAGCCTGGAGCGTGACTGGATCGACAAGGTTCTTCACGAAGCGGGCGATTTTAAGAAGAATCGCGACAAGAATTCGAGGAAGCCGCTGGCGGGACAAACCTGGGCGCTGATTTTTTCCAAGCCGTCAACGCGCACACGCGTTTCGTTTGAAGTAGGAATTCGCGAGCTCGGAGGCGAATCGATTTACATGAACGCGGCCGACGCGCAGCTCGGGCGTGGCGAGTTAATCAAAGACACGGCGCGTGTGCTGGCGCGAATGATTCACGGGGCCATCATTCGCACGTATGCGCAGAGCGACATCGAGGAGTTCGCCGAATTTTCCAGCGTGCCGACGGTGAACGCGCTGACCGACGACGAGCATCCCTGCCAAATCTTGAGCGACCTCTTCACGATCGGAGAAAAGCGGGGCAAGATCGACAATAAGATCGTGACGTTCATCGGCGACGGTGTGTCGAACACAGCGCGATCGTGGCTCTTTGCCGCGGGTAAACTTGATTTTGAATTGCGGATCGCAGCGCCAAAGAAATATCAACCGAAGAAAAAGTTGCTCGAGCGCGCGGGCGGCCGCGTCGTTTGCACTGATGATGTGTCGGCCGCGGTACGCGATGCCGATGTGCTTTACACCGACATCTGGGTGTCGATGGGGAAAGAAAGCGAGGAAGCGCGCCGCGAAGCCGAGCTCGGTCCGTACTGGATCAACGAATCGCTCGTCAAATTAGCAAAACCGAACGCGCTGGTGATGCATTGCCTGCCCGCGCATCGCGGCCAGGAGATCGACGAGAAAACTTTCGAAGCGCACGCGCAGACCATTTTCGATCAAGCCGAAAATCGTTTGCACGTGCAGAAAGCGATCCTGAGTCGTCTCGCGAAAGATTCGTAGCCTAAAGAAAATGTGTAGCCTAGTCCGACAGTTGACTGTTTTTCTCCAGTCAATCGGCCAGTAGCGAGTGAAGTTACAAAGGTCGATTGGAATAAAGCCTTTTTTCCTTTAGAACGTCACGATAGTTAATCTTGTAGGTATTCCCTATTTTAATAGCGGAGCGGACGAGCAAAGATGAAGCATCAGGGATATTTATATATCGCGGCCGGTGGCCGGAATTACATTCAAGAAGCGGTGATTTCTGCACAAAGTTTGAGACGGGTGGATAGAAACGCTCACATTACTTTGATCGCCGACGAAGATGCCCATATCGATATCTTCGACCTGATTATCGTTCGCCCGGGCGGAGATTTTAGCACTTGGAGGAATGGATTGGCTTACAAAGTCGAGCACATCTACGCTGAGTCGCCTTATGAAAAAACGCTTTTCCTGGATAGTGACACTTATTTTTACGAGAACTGCGAAGAGATTTTTGATCTGCTGGAATACTACGACGTCGCCGTCGCGAGTGCGCCTGTCGGAGAAGGTATTTTGAAGGTGAATGGAAAGCCCTTCAGCGTTTATACCCCTTATAACACGGGCGTCATCGCCTACCGGAAAAATGATCGCAATGCACAATTATTTAAAGCGTGGAAAGCGGCTTACGAACGAAAATTAGAAGAAATAAAATCTGGGGCCGCCAAAGGGAACGATCAAGATTCATTCATCGAGGCATTGCTCCATGTTGAATCAAGGGTTCACGTTTTCTCGAACCTTTGGAATGCGCGAACGCCCAGATGCATCGCATTGAACGGCAAGGTTAAAATCGCTCATGGTCGGCATGAGAATTACGTGATACTTGGCGCCAAACTGAATGTCACCTCTGAGGAACGCCTCTGGGACCCTCATCGGCAAAGATGTATCGCGCCGTCGAAAAGGAAAAGCCTGTTTTCCAAATTGCTGGGGAAGCGCCGCTAACAAGGGCGTAGCAGAAAAACTCTTAATTCTCCGAACGAAACGTTAAATGGAACAACCGCGGCTGACTTCTTACTCTGCAAGAAAATCTAGCCTTTGCCTCTTTCGAAGAAGGCTCATTCCGTCAATCTCAATTACGAGATCGCATATTCCGCTCTGGATTTTATTTTCTTTACACTCCGTTAAAAAGGCCCGCAAGGAGGCTGGCGGATCCGCCTAGATGGCGAATCTCACGTTATTACCGTTTGATCTGGAAATTTCCCTGCGCGATTGGTGCCCGCTGTTACAAAAGCCAAGATGCTCGACAACAATGTGATCGTGTTCACCACGCATAAGGCGGGGTCGGTGCTGCTGCAAAGGGTGCTACGCGACATTTGCGAGAAGAACCACATTCCACACTATCGCCGCGCCAAAAAATGGATCGATCGAATCTTTGACGGCGAAGATTTCATTGCAACACGGAACGGCTGTTTCGGGCCGCTGCGTTTCTTTGTTCCAAGCGCAGCGCTGAAGACTGCGAACATCATTCTTAATCTGCGCGATCCGAGGGATGTTCTTACTTCGATGTTCTTTTCCTATTGTTTCATGCATCCGGGAGAGATTGAAGGCAACACCGGCTACCGCAAAAAAGTGGCCGAGGCCGGGATCGACAAGTTTGTTCTTGATATGAGCGATGAAAACTTCATTCGCTACAAAACCGGTTATGGCAGCGGTGGCCCATACAGCCGGCATATCGGTAACGTTCGTGATAGATATAACACGTATCTGCGAGAGCTCGTGGGTAAACCGAATGCGGTCGTGCTTTTCTACGAGGAGATGGTGCTCGATTTCGGGAGTTGGCTTAGGAAATTGTTGGCCCCTTTCGAATTAGCCGATGTGGAAGAGACCTATAGATTCGTCGCAAGCCGTCATGCCGAAAGCGTAAAGCCGACTGCTGAAAACGTCTGGTCGCACAAACGAAAAGTAACACCCGGCGACTATAGAGAAAAGCTCACGCCTGAAACGATATCGAAACTGAATTCGAGATTCAGCGAAGTATTGGACGTACTAGGCTATTCGAGTCCGCAATACGAGACAGAGCGGATACCGCGTCTTAAGTGAACAGTTTCGGGCCACCGCACGGTCTGGCGACAAACTGCGAAGCGGAATTGGTGCTCGGGGGGGGACTTGAACCCCCATGCCTTTCGGCATACGCCCCTCAAACGTACGTGTCTGCCATTTCACCACCCGAGCATTGAGCGTGTGACGCGCGCAAAATGTTCCGCAGACCGCGCGCTCTGGCAAGTCAGTTCCGCTTTTTCCAAGCCGCGCGAGCATGAAATCTGCAGCAAGTGCGTCTAACTTGCCAAGTTATGTCGATCTTAACGAGCGAGAACGATGATCACGAGTGGATGAAGCTCGATCTGCACATTCACACGCTCGATGATCCGAAAGACGTCATCGATTATTCCGCGCACCAATTGCTGGCGCGCGCGCGTGCACTCGGCTTCGGCGTGCTTGCCATCACCTTGCACGACGCCGTCTTCGATCGATCCGAAGTTTTTGCGGACGCCGCGGCCATGGGAATTTTGCTGATCCCGGCAGCGGAGATGCGCATCGAAGGCGCCGATATCATTCTTTTGAATGTGCGCCGCGAAGAAGTCGCCGGATTAAAGACCTTTGACGATGTGCGTGCGCTGCAGGCGCGACGCGGATTGTCGATCTTCACCATCGCGCCGCATCCGTTTTATGTTCTGGGCGGTTCGATCGGGAAGCGGCTCTTAACTGAGATCGATTGCTTCGATGCGATCGAGCTTTGCCATTTTCATCGCGGACTTTTTAATCCGAACTGGCGCGCTGCGCGCGTAGCATCGAGATACGGTAAGCCACTGATCGCCACGTCCGACGCGCATCGGCTGCACGCCTTCGGATCGCATTACACGAGCATGCCCGCGCCGGCCGAGCTGACGATCGAAAACGTTTTCGAGGCGCTGCGTCACGGACCGCTGCACCTAACGAGTCCGCCATGCAGCCTGAGCGATTTCCTGAGCGCGATTTATTTTGTCTTTGTGGCGCACCCGTTTCGCAAACATGACAATCATGTCGATGTTAGCCGGCGCGCCGAACACGCCGCGTCCGCGAGGTAATCGAGCAGGTCACCCTTGAATTCGATTGATAAACATGCAAAACCTCGTGGTGACATATCGCTAGGATCGAGATGAGAATTATCAACTGCATCCTGCTTTGTTTCGTGCTCGCCGCGACTGGGTGCGAAACAAATCAGCAGAAAGCAAAAAAGAAAAAAGAGGCCGCCGCTGCTGTGAAAAAGCGAGCAAACGCTCAGCTGCGTGACGAAAGCTCGGATGTCGATTTTCAGGCGTTTATCGGCCGTCTGCGCAAGGCCGCGCAATCGCGCGATATGAACACGATCGCGTCGATGATGACCGAGAATTTTGGTTATCGCTTGAATCCGGAAGGAGCCGGCCCCGGTGTTTTCAAGTATTGGGACGAAAACAATCTTTGGCCCGAGCTTGAAGGAATCTTGTCGGAGAAATTTGTGAAGAAAGAGGATTTCATGGTCGCGCCGCCGCAATTTGCCGAGCCATCTCTGAACTACGACGGCTACCGAGTCGGTATCAGGCGGGTCAAAGGAAGCTGGAAGTTTGTGTATTTCGTGAATGGCTGAGTCGAACCGGACTCCGAGCCGGAGTGGCAAATGGAAACCGGATTGCGGAAAGAAGAACATGTCGATCTTGGCCTGCCGCATCGGGCGCCGTTTGTTTTTGTGCGCGAGCTGCTCGAACTCGTGCCGGGTCGCACCGCGCAATGCGCGACTTCTTTCGACCGAGATGATCCGATGTTTGCCGGACATTTTCCAGGTAATCCGCTGGTGCCGGGCGTGATTCTCACGGAAGCCCTCGCGCAGACCGCCGGGATCGCCGGCGCGTCGGGCTATTCTGAGAATGAGAAGCCACTGTTTCTTTTATCCGCCATTCGCAGCATGAAATTTTTTCAAGCGGTGCGGCCGGAAGAACGCATCATTTTGCGCGCTGAAAAATTGGCCGATGTTAACGGCCTTATGCAGTTTCAGGTCGAAGCCGCCGTGAATGGCGCTCGCGTTGCCGAAGGCCAGATTGTTTTGAGCGCGCAACCGCCGTCATTATCGAACAAACAATCTTCCAAATAATCAGCGCCGAGTTTTCTGTGAATCATTCTTCATCCACCGCGCTGCTTCCAGCGATCGGAATTATTATTCCGGCATGCGATGAAGAGGCGTGTATCGGCGGCGTGCTCGATGAATTGCTCGGCATTGTCGATCCAAAAAAGTTTGTCGTAATCGTCGGTGTAAATGGATCGTCCGATCGAACGGCGCAGATTGCGCGGGAACGCGGAGTGCTGGTGGCCGACACATCGAGACGCGGTTACGGATACGGTTGCGTAGCAGCAATCGATCTCGCCAAACAGACTTTGCCGCCACTGCGCGCGTACATTTTCTTCGCCGGCGACGGGGCGAGCGATCCGCGTGATCTGGCTGCACTGGTTTCGGCTTATGAAGCGGGTTTCGATCTTGTGCTCGGCGCGCGCACCGGCCGCCTGGGCAATTGGGGCACGATGAAGTTTTCGCATGTGCTGGCAAATTTCGCACTCGCGCTTTGGTGCGGGGTCCTCACAGGCCGCCGATTCAAAGATCTCGGGCCGCTCCGTTTGATCGACATAAAACTTTATGAAGCGCTGGCGCTGCGCGAAATGGCATTCGGCTGGACGATCGAAGCGCAGGTCGGCGCGGCGATGCACGGCGCAACAATCCGCGAAGTTCCGGTGCGCGAACGTCGCCGTCTCGCTGGGCGGCAAAAAGTTTCAGGTGTAACCTGGCGTCAGACATTCGTGATTGGCTGTCGCATTCTCGCCGCAGGTTATCGCGCGCATCGTCGTTTTCGCAACTCCGCGCCAATTGAAAACAGCGAGCGGCGTGAGGCACTCGTCCCGCAACCGTAACGCGGGATTTGATCGCGCTTGGGAAAATTCTGAGCGCGTCAGCGGCTCGTCGATCGCGCGCGCGGTTGCTCGAGATCGTAGATTGCGCCCCACTCACCGGCCGCGACCGGCGCTGACTCGCGTTCCCACGGCCGCATGCTCGTCGGATAATTTGTTTTCTCTTCGCGTCCCCAAAAAAGATAGCGCGCGTTAAACGAGCGTGCGATCTGCCGCCAATTCGGCGCGCCTTTCATCAGCTGTGCAAGTTCATCGTAAATAGCGCCGTACTCATAACCTTGCGTCCAAAGATGGCCCGGATATCCGAGGACGAGCTTTCGTCCTTGGAGCAATAGCGGATGGTTGTAAGTGGGGAAAGCCGCGAAGCGCGCGTCGACCGGCAATTTTTGCACAGCTGCGCCGACACCATCGACTTCAGCGCGACTGGCAATTCCAAACCCTTGCCGGTTCGTGGCGAGCCCGCCAAAGAGCGAAACAAACCCCGAGCCAAAAAGCGCGATGCAAAGAGCGATGCGTAGCGGCACCGGCCAGCGCGCGATCAGATCCGTCCAGAGAAATGGGAGCACGATGAAGTAGGCCCAGATCATGATCTTCAAATTGTCCCATTCCCAGGGTGCGAATCTAATTAAATAGGCGAGAAGAAAAATGACAGTGGCAGGGAAAAGAAAAGCGAGTGGTTGCGATAGCGGGAGCAATGGGCCTTCGGTCCGGTTCAATTCGCGCCAAACGCAAAACGCGATGAGCAAAAGCACGAGCGGCATCCAGATTCCGAAGTTGAAAAACCAAAAAGCGAAAAAGGGCAGCTTGAAATCGCCCACCTTTTGCACCCAGCCCGCGTGCCAGCCGATCATGGAGCCCGCAGTAAAACGGTCAGTGATTAGCCAAACGAAAAATGTCGCGGGCACAAACGCGCTGCCGACCAGCACGGCGACGTCCTTGCACATTTGCCTGTTGCCGATCAAGAAAAAGCAGCCGAGCACAATCGTGAGCGCCAAAAATGTGTGCACGTGATAAAGCGGCATCAACGCGTAGAGACTCATCTCGATCCAAAAGGGCAGAGGCGGCTGTCGCGTTTGCGATTCGGTTTTGCGAAATTTCGCGCGCCAGTGATAGAGCAAGAGCAACCCAGCTGGGATGGCGTAGAGCAATCCGCGTTGCGTGACGAACATGGCGAGCGGGATGCTTTTCCACGCGACCAACTGACCGCCCTGGTAATCGATCCACTTCAAAGTTCGCAAGACCGCGAAGCCGGCGACTCCGCCGTTAAAAAGAAAACCCGCAATGCCAAACACTCCTCCCCAGCGCCAGAAAGCATAAAAAGTTGCAAGCGACGCGAGCAGGCCGGTCCAGACAAGACCGCGCGTCATGTCGATCCCGAGCAAAACGAGGAGCGCGTTGAATAAATCCGTTCCGGCTGGATAACGGAGTTTACCGAAAACATAAATCGGGTTGTCCGGCCAAAGCGCGACGCCGTTCGCGAAGGTTTTGAGATAGGTGATGTGAAGCGGAAGGTCGCCAAGATTATTTACCGACTGTACTTTGATTTGGTCGCCATCGGTAAAGATCAGCCAGCAGAACGAGCGAAAAGCGAAGACGGCGAAACACCCGGCCATCAGCCATAGCCAAACATTTTCATATTTGTTCCATGACGACGATGGCTTCGCAGCTTCGCGGCGATCAATGGTTCCGAAATAGGCTAAGATCGACATAACGATGCCTAATATTAGCGATGTGCCAGCGATCGCGCTGCTTAGACCTCCGGCGACGATGCCTAAGATCAGGCCGGTGACGGTGCAGAAGTTAACGAAGGTGAGTCCGGCCGAAAGCCACTTCATCGCAGCGCTCCTGACTTAACGCGGCGCGTTACCATTGAAGTTCGGGACACGGTTCGGGAAGAGAGCGCGAAAAGTTTTTGCATTCAGGTAAAGCTTCGACGTGCCCTGATAAGGCCGCATGGTTAGCGGCTCGGTGAAATAGGATTCGTGCAACTTCGGTTCTACTTCCTTGATCCGGTCCTGTTGCACGAGGAGAAAATCGGCATCCACTTTCTCGGGAAGATTCTCGTGCTCGTAGTAACCGACATTAGGAAAATCGCCCAGAATCCATGGTAAAGGATAAGCGCTGGTCCGCACCATGTGTCCGATCATGTAGTAATAAGTAGGGTTCCGTTTCGCTAACTGCAGCACTGGACGGCTGAGCTTGTAAATATCATTGTAGGTCTGCACGTAGACGTACGGCTCGCTGTCAGTGGTGCAGCGGAAGTAATTAAGCGAAATCGTCATGCCGAATGAAACGCAGCCGACAATCCCGATGCTTAGGTAAGTAGCTAAGCGATACCTTAGAGGTAGTAGGAATAAGACTGCGCCAAATATGAATAGAAACGGCCAAATGATGCTGATAATGCACCACGGCGTCTTATAATGGACGATGCTGTAAGCAATCAGAGCGCCAACTCCGTAAATCGCGATGTAGCGCAGGCTCAGACTCTTGAAGAACTGGCAGAAGGCGCACAAGACCAGCCCGATCAGGATCGCAGGCTCGTAACGCGCGATCAGCATCAACCAGTAATAGAATGGTTTTTCGTGTCCGCTCTTACCTTTGTTACCCGTTGCGAACCACGGCGCGTAAGCCTGCCAAAGACCTTTCACTCCGCTCATGTGGAGAAACGTGCCGCTATAGAAGAAGACGATCAGCGCAATCCCGGTGCCAATGACGACGACAAGATCGACATACGTCCACGTTTGACGCACCGGCTTTGCATCTTGCACGGGCTTAAGCCAATGCGAAAACCACGCGACCGGCAGCGCGAGAAGCGCGCAGCCTACGTGAATGATGTAGGTCTCCTTCGTCAAAATCATGCCGGCGATTCCCAGGCCCGCGCACCAGAGATATTTGTCGGTCCCGATTTTCCAAAGACCGAGCAGACCGAGAACGAACAACATCGAGAAGAGCAGGAGCCAGACTTCATGGATGGAATAGCGCCCGTAAAAAACGAAGCCCGGCGAGATCGCCATGGCGAGCGCGGCGAGTCGGCTGACGTTTCGGCCGACGAACGGCTCAAATTTCGTCGCAAGGAAAATGCAGAATGTGCTCACGAGCACGACCGGCAACCGCAGCGCCCAGATGTTTCGTCCGAGTAACGTTTGCGAAAGAAAGAGCACGTAAAAATGAAACGGCCCGTGATAATTCGTCGGGTCGTATCTGTAGAAGCCGTTCTTGACCATTTGATCGACGAACCAGCCGTTGATCCCTTCGTCGAAATGCGGCGGTTTGATTCCGAGCAGGAAAAAGCGCAGGAACGCGCCGAGCGCCACGATCAACCACGGCGTCCAATCGGTTTCCTGCGCGAGTTGCAAGCACGCGGCGAACCGCTCGCGCAGCATGGGAAAATCTGCTAGCGCCGTGTCCAGTCCGCTGCTAGTACGCGCTGCGATGCGCATTCTCGTTACGGGTGGCTGCGGTTTCATCGGGAGCAATTTTATCCGGTATATTTTGCAACATTACAAACCCGCTTTCGTGAGCAACGTGGACGTGCTGACTTATGCCGGTAATCTGGCGAACCTCGATGGCGTAGCGCAAGAGCATGGCGAGCGCTACGAATTTTTTAAGGCCGACATCGCTAATGCCGACCAGATTGACGCGCTCATGACCGAGCACCAATTTTATGCCGTCATCAATTTCGCGGCCGAATCGCATGTTGATCGCAGCATTAACGAGCCGCAGAATTTCATTCACACCAACGTTGTCGGCACGAGTGTGCTGCTCGATGCCGCGCGGCACCACGGCGTCCAACGTTTCATTCAAATTTCGACCGACGAAGTTTACGGCTCGCTTGGATCAACAGGAAAATTCACCGAGCAAAGTTCTCTCGATCCGAGCTCACCCTATTCCGCGAGCAAAGCCGGCGCCGATCTTCTCGCGCTCGCCTGTTACAAAACCTACGGACAGGAAGTGATCGTGACGCGCTGCTCGAATAACTACGGCCCCTATCAATTTCCCGAAAAATTAATTCCGCTCATGATCATCAAAGCATTGCGCGACGAACCGCTGCCGGTTTACGGCGACGGCCTGAACGTGCGCGATTGGATTCACGTAAACGATCATTGCGCCGGAATCGTCGCCGCGCTTTTCGAGGGAAAACCGGGAGTCGTCTATAATTTCGGCGGCGAAAGCGAAATGACCAATCTCGATCTTGTAAAACTGATTTTGCAAAAACTTGGCAAACCGGAAAGCTTGATCTCGTTTGTCGAAAACCGGCTCGGGCACGACCGGCGTTACGCGATCGATTCCTCATTTGCGCAGCGCGAAATAAAATGGAAGCCGCGCAAAAATTTCAAAGAAGGCCTTGAGGCAGCGGTCCAGTGGTACATCGACAACGAGTCGTGGTGGAAACCGCTGCTCGAGCGCGCAGGAAGATATTGAATTTGTAGCGGCGGTCTATGGACCGCCGAAATTAAGAGACCCGGCGCTCATAGAGCGCCGCTACAGAAGAATGAAAATCGTAATTATCGGCGCGGGCGGGCGGCTGGGCTCGGCGCTCGTTCGCCGATATGGCGACGAATACGATGTTGTCGCGTTCGATCACGCGCAGCTTGATTTGGGAAATCATGCGCAACTGCGCGACAAGATCGACAAGATCGAGTTCGATGTGTTGATCAACACGGCCGCGTTCACCAATGTCGATCTTTGCGAAACGCAGCGCGATCAAGCTTTTCAGATCAACGCGCAGGCGCCGCGATTGCTCGCCGAAATTTGCGCGCAAAAAAATGCGAAGATGATCCACTTTAGCACCGATTACATTTTCGATGGCGAAAAGCGCGAGCCGTACATCGAGAGTGACGACGCGAAACCGATCAGCGTTTACGGCGAATCGAAACGAGCAGGGGAAGAAAACGTTCTGACCCCACAAGATCGACATATCGTTGTGCGGGTTTCGTGGGTTTTCGGTCCGGACCGGCCGAGCTTCATCGACGGCGTGATCAAACGTGCTCGCGAGAGCGAACAGGTCGATGCCGTCGCGGACAAATTTTCTACGCCGACATACACGCACGACATTGCGGAGATGCTTCCCCACCTTTTTAATATCGATGTTAGCGGCGGCATTTTGCATTTCACGAATCCCGGAAAATGCAGCTGGCAGGAGTACGGGCAGCACGCTCTCGATTGCTGCTGGAAGGAAGGAATTCCGCTCAAAGCGAAAACGGTTGCCCCGCTCAAACTCGCCGACGTGAAAAACTTCGTCGCGCGCCGGCCGGTCTACACCGTTCTCTCGACTGCAAAATATACAGAGCTTACCCGCGAGAAACCGCGCGCTTGGCGCGAGGCTGTAGCTGATTATATTAAGCGCTCCTATTCAAAAAAATGAAAACCGTTCGTCTTATCTTCGCAGTCCTAATATCGATCTTTCTTAGCGCGACCGCGCGTGCTGGACTGAAATGGGAACAAACCGCGGTCGAGCTTCATCCCGGATCGACCGAAAAAACAGCAGTCGCTCATTTCAAATATCAAAACAGCGGCGACAAGCCCGTCCACTTCGCCTCAGTCAAAGGTTCGTGCAGCTGCACGGTGGCACAGCCGCCGAAAAACGATGTCGCCCCGGGTGAGAAAGGCGAGATCGCGGCGACCTTTACGATTGGCGAGCGCACCGGCACACAGACCAAAACCGTGACGGTGCAAACCGACGATCCGGCGCATCCAACGCAAGTGCTGACACTCACCACGATTATTCCGCAAGGGATCGAGCTCTCTCCGGCGTTTGTCTTTTGGCAGAGTGGCGAGGATCCAAAATTCAAGTCGATCACCGTGAAAGCAGCCAAGGATTTTTTTGCGAAACAGCTCACGGCCTCCTCGTCGAATCCTAAATTTCAGACGCGAGTCGTGCCGCTCGGAAAAGGCGAATTCAGGATCGATGTGCAACCGCTTGACACGTCGAGCGTTCTTTTCGGAACGATTGTGATCAAGCCGGACAATTCACCGAAAACATTTTATGCGAATGCGCGCGTCATGCCTCCCTCTCAGAGCGAGTCACCTTCTCCGAGCGCGGTGGCTTCTCCGAGCAGGGCGCCGGCGCGGCCGTGAGATTGTCGTTCGTCGGACAGGCCGTCGCTCTGGCTCTTTTTGCATTTTTGCCGGCGATCGGGCAGGCGATTTATTTTCGCGATCGCATGTCGTGGCTGACGCCCGTGCCCGCGTCCGAATCGGTGACCGTGGACGAAGCGCGCGCGTGGGGCGAGCAGGCGATTTGGATCGACGCGCGAGCTGATGAAGAATTTACGCGCGATCATGTGCCCGGTGCGATTTTGCTGAACGAAGATCGCTGGCACGAACTATTGCCGCAATTGCTCGCGATTTGGTCGCCGGAAAAAAAGATTGTCGTCTATTGCAGCAATCAGAAC